>NZ_CP053345.1 GCF_013113715.1 Herbiconiux sp. SALV-R1 | reverse complement strand
CTCCAGAGGAAAGGAATCGATGACGCGCGCGACGACGTCGATCTGCTGTTCGGCGGACCAATCCTCCGGGTGCTCGACCGTGGACAACGCAACGCCGTTCAGCGTCAGTCGGAGAACGTCAACCGCGAGTGGGAGCTGTTCCACCCGGATTAGCGGTTCGAGGTGATCCCAGAGGAACGCGGTCATTCGCTCCTCGACCTGGAGGAGATATGGGGTCAGCCAGGTCGCATCCCGGGGCACCTGCACGAGCAGCAGCACACGTCCTCGTTCCTCTCGCCAGGATGGAAGGTCGTTGGGCAGGAACCACTCGATGAGGATGCGCAGGCGCTGGAGGGCGTCTTCTCCTTGCTCGAGGCTGCGCAGCTCGTTCTCGAATTCTTCCAGCTCGAATTCGAGGTAGGCGTTCATCAAGGAGGCGTGACTATCGAAGTAGTGAGTCACGAGAGTCATTGAGCCGCCGAGCTCGTCGGCGAGGGAACGCAATGTGAGTCCGGCGTAGCCATGTTCGACGATCAACGCGCGCGCTGCAGTGAAGATCTCCCGCGCTCGAACGTCGCGGTCGACTCTCAGTGCCATGTTGCTCCGTCCGGGAAGGTCACGCTGTCACTTCTGTTTCGGTTTCGTAAATTGTGCCGGATCAATTTTCCCTTGCGTTTCCCGAGCATATAGCGTCTGATGTACAACACCTGTTTTATTCCGATCCGATCGCGTTAAGGACACGACATGTCGACTTCACGAGGCCATGCGCTCACGGTAGGTCTTCTGCTCACCACGACCGTGCTGGCTCTGACGGCATGCACGCCGTCCAGCCAGAGCACCCCCTCGAGCAACGGGTCCACGCTCGTCATCGCCGACGGCGCGGACACGACCGAGATGAATCCCCAGACCAGCCTCTACGACTCCAGCTGGCGCATCGAAGACATGGTCTACGACTCGTTGGTGACAACAGACGACAAGTCCGACATCCTGCCTTCCCTCGCGGAGTCGTGGATCCAGGACGGGAACAGCTACGTCTTCACCCTCCGCGACGGCGTGAAGTTCTCCAACGGTCGCGCTCTGACTGCTGATGACGTCGTCGGCTCGTTGCAGATGCTCCTCGACCCGGCGACGGGATCCTATTGGGCAAGCCAGCTCGGCCCCGTCACCGCGATCACCGCTGTCAATGACAAGACCGTCCGAATCGACCTGAGCGCGCCGTACACGCCATTCCTGGCTGCGCTGGCCAGCACCAGCGCCGCGATCCTTCCGATGAAGGAATACCAGGACGGCACGTTCGACCCGTCGACCGAGATGCTGGGCACCGGCCCGTTCGTCGTCGACAGCCACACCCAAGATCAGGAGTGGCAGTTCAGCGCCAATCCTGGCTATTGGGGTGCGGCCGACATGGACGTGAAGGCCGTCACGCTGAAGATCGTCCCCGATGACTCAGCCCGAATCGCGGGACTGCGCAACGGGAGCGTGGATATCGCCTATTTCGCCAACCCCGACGCCCCCACCCTGCTCAACGGAGTCCAGAACGTCGAGACGACCGTGCAAGGTTCAAGTGACACCTATTGGCTGATCCTCAACGCAGCCAACCCCGACTCCCCGTTCGCGGACAAGGCTCAACGTCAGGCTCTCGCCACAGCGATCAACCGCGACGGCCTGATCGACACCGCACTCGCCGGCGCGGGCGAGGCCACCGGCATCTCGCCCGCGACACTCCCCGGCTCCTGCTCCCCCGACAGTCTTCCCACCTATGACGCCGATCCGGCTGCGGCGACGAACATCCTCGACGGGTCGGCCGCGGCTTCGTTCAACCTCATGGCGCCTCCCTACCTGACGTCTTTCAAGCCCATCGCCCAGTATCTGCAGCAGGACGCGCAGGCCGCCGGGTTCAACGCCACCATCGAGACCCCGGAGATGGGCGACTACGTCGACCGCGTCTACACGCAGAACCCCGCCGACTTCGACGCCGTCATCGACTACTTCGCGGGCTATCTCTCGCCCGCGATGGCCCCCGCCAACGCCGTGGTGATCCCGGGCGAGACGAGTGAGTTCTCCGGCTTCGCGGTCGAGACTCCGGGGCTCGCCGACGCCCTCGCCGCAGCGACCTCGGCGACAGACACTGCGTCCGAGACTGCCGCACTGCAGACGGCCTGTGAGCTGGTCGCCGAGAACGCGTTCATCATCCCGCTTGCGACGAAGTCCACGACGATCGGCGTCCGCACCGATCGCGTCGATGGCACCATCCCCGCGTTCGACGGCTACGACATCTACCTCCGCAACATCACGACCTACGCGCTGAAGGGCTGAGCCGGACGTTGATCGGATTCTTGATCCGCAGAGTAGCCATATCGGCGGTGACGTTGCTCGTCGTCTTGGTCGTGGTGTTCTTCGCTCTGCAACTCCTGCCCGGCGGTTACGCGGATGTCGTCCTCGGCCCGCGAGCCTCCGAGCAGGCCCGCCTGGAGGCGGAGGAGAAGTTCGGCCTGAACCTGCCGGTGTGGCTGCAGTTCATTCGGTGGCTGGGGGCAGCGGTCCGGGGCGATCTGGGAGTCTCGCTGGTCAGCGGACAACCTGTCGCCACCGAGATCGCGACCAGGCTTCCCGCCACCCTGCAGGTGATCCTGATGGCGCTGATCGTGGCGCTCGTGCTGGGGATCATCCTCGGACTCGTCTCGGGACTGTCCAGCCGGAAGCCCTTTGTGAACGGCACGTCCCGGCTCCTCGGGACGCTCACCCTCAGCGTCCCGGACTTCGTCATCGGCACGGTCTTGGTGTATCTGTTCTCCGTCAATGCCTGGGGGCTCACGGTAGGCAGCTACGTACCGTTCAGCCAAGACCCGGCCGCCAGCATCGCCTCCACGGTCCTCCCCGCCGTCACCCTCGGCCTAGGGGGCGTCGCCCTCATCATGCGCACCCTGAGCGATGCGGTGTCCACGACCCTGACGGAACCGTTCATCACCAGCTCCGTAGCTCGAGGCGACGCACCTGGCATCATCGTCCGCAGACACGTCCTCCGGAATTCCTCCACGCCGCTGATCACCGTCACAGCTCTGCTGATAGGAAGCTTTCTCGGCGGGACCATCGTCGTGGAAACCCTGTTCTCCGTCCCGGGCATCGGCTACTTCTTCACCAATTCGGTCCGTAACCGAGACTTCGCCGTGGTCCAGGGCATCGTGCTTCTCACGGCCACGGTCTTCATCGTGGCCAACCTGCTCGCGGATGTGCTCTACGCAGCTCTCGATCCTCGACTGAGTCGAGCGAAAGGCGGGACGAGATGAAACGAAGAATGAGCTTCCCGTTCCCCGGTGATCCGCTAGCCAGGATTGGCCTCGTGGTCCTGGCCCTGATCCTTCTGATCAGCGTCGGCGCACTCCTGGTGCCGGGGTTGGACAGTCAGTCGATCGCCGGCCCGAGATTCTCTCCCCCCACCTCGCAATGGCTCCTGGGGACCGATGCCCTCGGCCGGGATCTTCTCCCCCGGCTGATCGAGGCGACCCGCACCACGGTGCTGATCTCGGTCGCCGCCGTGTTGGTCAGCACTGTCATCGCTATCGTGCTCGGCATCACGGCCGCGGTGGTCGGCGGGGCCGTCGATCAGGTCATCATGCGATTGGCGGACGGGCTGTTCGCCTTTCCCGCGATACTGCTGGGGATCCTTGTGTCGGCCATCGTCGGGGCCGGTGCTTTCGCAGCGATCTTCTCGATCATCGTCATCACCCTGCCGCTCATGATGCGCGTGTTCCGAGGTGCCAGCCAAGCGGTCACGCACCGCGACTTCGTCTCGTCGGCCTCCGTCGGCGGCGCGTCTCGGTGGCGCATTGCCGTCCGGCATATCCTGCCCAACATCACCGGCCCGATCATCGTGCAAGCCACGTACGCGGCCTCCTTGGCGATGCTGATCGAGGGCGCACTGAGCTTCCTGGGTTTCGGCGTCGTCCCTCCGGCAGCGTCGCTCGGCTCTCTCGTCCAGGAAGGATCGGTCTACCTGACCGTCAACCCCTCCCTGGCGCTGGTTCCCGGTTTCGTCCTTGCCGCAGCGATCCTGGCCGTCAACCTCGTCGGTGATGGATTGCGCAACACGTTCGAACCCCGGACGGAAAGGGCATTGGTATGACCACCCCTGCGCTCTCAATTGTCGACCTCGCCGTGGACTATCGAACGCGACGAGGTCCTGTCACCTCACTCCGCGGAGTGAGCCTGGACGTCGAAGCCGGCGACATCGTCGGACTCGTCGGCGAAAGCGGGTCGGGCAAGTCGACGTTGGCCTCGGCCGTCATGGGCCTCCTGCCTGCCAACGCGTTCGTCACCTCGGGCCGGGTGCTGGTCGACGGCACCGACATCTCGCACGCAACCCCTTCCGCGAAGCGCTCGCTGCGGCGCAACCAGCTCGGGCTCATCCCCCAGAACCCGATCACCTCACTCGATCCGACTCAGAAGATCCGGCACAGCGTCAAGGAGGTGATCGACGACGCGGCAGTCGCCGCCGCGATGCTGCAGTCCGTGGGTTTCACCGACCCGCAGCGGGTGCTCGGGTCCTACCCCCACCAGCTCTCCGGAGGCATGGCCCAGCGAGTCGCGATCGCGATGGCTGTCGCTCGCCGCCCCGTTCTTCTCGTCGCCGATGAGCCCACCAGCGCCCTCGACGCGCACGTCGCCGACAACGTCCTGTCCATCCTGACCTCCCAGGTGAAAGAGCTCGGGATGAGTCTGCTCATCGTCACGCACGATCTCGAGATCGTCCGCAACCACTGCGCACGAGTGGCCGTCATGAACCGAGGCAGCATCGTCGAGAGCGGCCCCACCGCCCAGATCCTCCGCAACCCTCAGCACGCGTACACCAAGCAACTGCTGACAGCGACGCAGACGCTGCACGCCGAAGAACGCGTCGTTGTCGACTCGGTTGACGCGGAACCGGCGATCGAGATCCGTGAGGCGACCGTCACCTTCACCACTGGACCCCCCTGGGCTCCGGTGAAGAAGAACGCCGTCGAGAACGTCAGCCTCACGATCGACGAAGGAGAGATGGTCGGTCTCGTCGGTCCATCCGGATCGGGGAAGACCACGATCACCCGGCTGCTCCTAGGCCTGCAGAAGCCGAAGTCCGGTCAGGTCCTCATGAACGGCCGGCCGCTGATGCCGCCACGAAAAGGCACTCCCGGATCTGTGCAGGTGGTCCTCCAACACCCGGACTGGGCATTGAACCCCTCGCTGCGAGTCGGAACATCGATCGCTGAGCCCCTTGCGATCGCCGGGCGCACCCGGAAGGTCGAAGCCAGGACCAAGGTGTCGGACCTGATGGAGCGGATGGGTCTCGACCCCGACCTCGCCGAACGGTACCCGCACGAACTCTCCGGAGGTCAACGCCAGCGCGCATCGATCGCGCGCGCCCTCATCGCACGCCCCCGCCTCATCGTCTTCGACGAAGCAGTCAGCTCTCTCGACGTGTCGGTGCAGGCACAAGTCCTGCGCTTGATCCGCGACGTTCAGAAGGAACTCGGATTCGCGTCGCTCTTCGTGTCCCACGACCTCGGAGCGGTCGCCTTCATCTCTCATCGCGTCGTCCACATGGCAGACGGCGCCATCGTCTCACCACCCGAATTCCCCGAAAGGAACCGCCCGTGACGTCACCGGACGAAGAGCTGGTTTTCCTGCCCGCAACCGAACTCGCCGCCGCCTATCGAAGGGGCACCCTCTCCCCCGTGGAGGTCACCGAGGCGATCTTGAACCGCATCGAACGACTCGATCCTCAGCTCAACGCTTTCGTGACGGTGACGGCCGACGCCGCACGCGCTCAGGCGCGGCATGCGGAGAACACCTTCCGCGCGGCCGGCGACACCGAGTTGCCCCCACTCCTGGGTGTACCTGTGTCCGTCAAAGACCTCGAAGAGACGGCCGGAGTTCGCACCACCTACGGCTCCACGAAGTACGCGGATCACGTCCCTGACACCGATGCGGTGATCTGGGCCAGGCTCAAAGCCGCAGGCGCCACTCTCATCGGCAAGACCGCAACGCCAGAATTCGGCAACAACTCCGTTACCGAGAGCGAACTCAACGGCATCACCCGCAACCCCTGGAACCTCGAGATGACCGCCGGTGGCTCCAGCGGAGGCGCCGCGACAGCCGCCGCCGCAGGATTCGGGCCGATCGCCACCGGTAGCGACGGTGGCGGGTCCATCCGCGTCCCGGCATCCTTCTGCGGCGTCGTGGGACTGAAGCCATCCGCAGGTCGGATTCCGTTCAACGACCGTAAGAACGCGTACGAGGAGGTCACGACGACGGGGCCGCTGACGCGCACCGTTGCCGATGCCGCGCTCGCTCTCTCCGTCACACATGGTCCCGACCCGTACGACCCTGTCTCACTGCTCGAGTCGGGCGTCGATTTCGGCCGCGGTCTGACAGAAGCATCGCTGCACGGTGTGCGCATCGCTTTCAGCCCCGATCTCGGTCGCGGCCCGATCGCCCGTGAAACCGCTCGTGTCATCGCGGAGCTCGTCGGAAAGATCAGTCGTGACCATGGCGACAACGTCGACGAGGTATCCCTCGTCCTCCCGGATCCGATCGACTACTTCTACGCGTACTGGAGCCCGATCATCGCACTCGAGATCGTGCACGACCTCCTCGACGGCCGCGTAGATGATGCAGCTCGAGAGCAATACCCGCTCGTGCGACGAGCGGAACAGACGACCTCGCTGCAAGCAGCCGACGCCTTCCTCACGACCCGGACGGCGATCCACAACGCGTTCGCCGATGTGTTCCAGAAGTACGACGTCCTGGTCTGGCCGACGACCTCGTCTCCAGCGTTCCCCCACCCCGCCCACCACGGGTTCCCCACCGCGATCAACGGTCGGCAACTCGTCGATCCGATGCTGGAGAACCAGTTGTTGACCGAAGCGATCGCACATGCCGGATACCCCGCGATCAGCATCCCCGCGGGCTTCACGAAGGACGGACTGCCCGTCGGCCTCCAGATCGCGGCGGCGCACGGACGCGACGACACCGTACTCAAAGCCGCCGCCGCGATCGAATCCGCCTATCCCTGGGCTCACCTCCGGCCGCTTCTCAACTCGACCTCCCCGAACACCGAAGGATGACCATGAACGACACCAACCCGACCGAGTTCCCATCCGGAGAACAGATCTTCGGCTGGATCGAGGACCTCGCGTCCCTCGGCCACCGGAGGACCGGCACGCCCCAGGGGCGAGCATCGGCCGAGTACATCGCCGAGCGGTTCCGTGAGTTCGATCTCCACAACGTTCAGATCGAGGAATCACTTACAGCATGCGCGGATGTGCGCGAGCAGGAGCTGTCCGTGGCGGGGACCGTCATCGAGTCCTTCTGGGCGAATGCGACGGGCCGCCGCGCGGAGATCGGCCAGTTCCGCACGGAGATCCAGGGAGACGGTGCCGAGGTCGTCTACGTCGGTCGTGGCGACGCCGGCGACTTCGACGGTCGCGATGTCGCCGGCAAGATCGTCGTCAGCGACATCGAGTTCCTACCCCTCAGCCTGAAGACGACGCTGCAGAACCACCCGCGGGCTCAGGTCTTCGACCCGAAGTCGACCCTGGACACCAAGGCTCACAAGTTCGACATCTACTCCCCGAACAACTTCCCGGACAACTACTTCCGCGCCCAACAAGCTGGCGCGGCCGGATTCGTCGGCATCCTCATGAACTACATGGATGCCTACAACTACAACGAGGACTACACCGAGAACGGCGCAGGCTTCGGCGCCGACTTCATGCGCATCCCCGCCGTCTGGGTGTCGCGGAAGGACGGCGAGACGATTCGCGCGGCCATCGAAGACGGCGACGGGGCCGCGCCGGCATCGCTGATCGTCGACGTCACGTACGAGATGAAGCCCGCACTGAACGTCACCGGCGTCCTCCCAGGTCAGTCGGAGGACACGATCCTCATTCACTCTCACCACGACGCGGTCTGGCAGGGGGCCGTCCAAGACGCGTCCGGTGTCTCCGAGGTTCTCGCTCTCGCCTCGTACTTCGCCCGCACACCCGACGCGGAACGACCCAAGACGCTGATGTTCGCCGCAACCGATACGCACTTCACCGGCTACAGCGCCCACCACGCGTTCCTCAACGAACGCGAAGCTGAAGGCCGGCGGCTCCTTCTGGATGTCTGCATCGAGCATGTCGGGAAGGAGGTCGAGCTCGACGCCGACAACAACGCCGTCGAGACCGGGCTCGTGGAGCCCCGCATGATCTACGTCACCGACTCATCAGGGCTCAAGGACGTCGTGTGGGACGCTCTCGTCCGCCACAACGTCACCCGATCCATGCTCCTCCCCGTGGACTCCTCACCCCACGACTCGGACACGCCCTACGAGTTCCAGCCCGACGAGATCATCTCCGACGCCTACTACTTCGCCGACGCCGGCATCCCGGTCGTCAGCATGGTCTGCGGCCAGATGTATCTCTTCCATCCGTCCGACACCCCCGCTCGCATCCCAGTGGATGAACTGCGTCCCGTCGGCCTCGCCTTCGCCGAGATCACTCGGGAAGCCGCGCTCCGCCTCTGATCGGAACCGACTGATGGACTACCACACCACCTTCGCCTCCGCCCACGACCTGCTCTCCGCCGCACCAAGAGAACCAGTCAAGTCGGCAGACGTCATCTGGGGATCCCCGGTCACTAAGACTCACGAGCTGTTCACCGAGGATGGCCCCCTCGAGGTCGGGATCTGGCAGCTGCAGGGCGGCGCCTGCCGCGACATCGAGGTCGAAGAGCTCTTCGTCGTACTCAGCGGGCGCGCGCTCCTCACCGTGAACGGTCGTCCACCACGAGAAGTCGCTCCCGGAGACCTCGTCAAGCTGGAAGCAGGGGATGTCACCACATGGGTGGTGCAGACGACCCTGCGAAAGCTCTACCTCACCCCCGGCGCGCAGTAAGCCCACCCGCTTCATCGATTCCATCAACGGCCACACCCGAAAGTCGACATGCGCACCGAACATGCCCCAGCCGCCTACTCACACGAGCTGAAGCACGACCCGGACCATCTGCGGGCAAGCTTTCGGGCGGCCTCCACAATGCCCTTCTGGCTAGATCACCCTGATCGCCCAGCGCCGCGGCCCCGGCTGACCGAGCATCCCACCACCGATCTCGTCATCGTCGGAGGCGGTTACTGCGGTCTGTGGACGGCGATCATCGCCAAAGAGCGAGACCCCTCCCGCGACGTGATCCTCCTGGAAGCCAACACGATCGGCTCCGCCGCCAGCGGACGCAACGGTGGCTTCGTCGAAGCGAGCCTAACGCACGGCGAAGAGAACGGCGCCCTGCACTTCCCGAAGGAACAACAGCTCCTGGAGCGGCTGGGCAACGAGAACTTTGCCGCCTTCGCCGCCACCCTCGACACGTACGACATCGACGCCGAATACGAAGCAGAGCCGACCCTGACCGTCGCCACCGAGCCGCATCATGTCCCGGAGCTGCGCTCGTCGTCGGAGGCGGCAGGAGGCGTCTACCTGGACAAGCCCGAACTCGACTCATACGGAGCGTCCCCGCTTTACCGTGCGGGTCTTCTCACCAAGCGAGGTAACGCTCTCGTCAATCCCGCAAAGCTCGTCTGGGGACTGGCAGCCACCGCCGAGAGACTCGGGGTGAAGATCTACGAGCACTCCATCGCTCGATCACTCACCCGCACAGCCGGGAAGGTCACCGTGCACACCCCGTCCGGATCTGTCACGGCACGATCCGCCGCGCTGGCCACCAACGGATTCCCCTCCCTGCTTCGACGGCTTCGCCTGTTCACAGTCCCGATCTACGACTACGTGCTCATGACGGAGCCGCTCAGCGCAGCGCAACTCGAGGCCATCGGATGGGTGGGCCGCCACGGCATAACCGACTCCAGCCGCGAATTCCACTACTACCGCAAGACCAGCGACAACCGGATCCTCTTCGGAGGCTACGACGCCATCTACCACCGCGGCCGAAAGATCCGAGCAGAACAGGATCAGCGAATCGAGACCTTCGAAAGACTGGCCGATCACTTCTTCTCCACCTTCCCCCAACTGCACCAGACCCGGTTCACCCACAAATGGGGCGGCATGATCGACATGTCGACCCAGCTCGTCGCCTTCCACGGCTCCACCAGAGACCACCGCATTGCCTACAGCGCTGGCTACACCGGACTGGGGGTCTGCGCCACCCGCTTCGGCGCCGAGACCATGCTCGACTTCCTCGAGCACAAAGACACAGAACGCACCCGTCTCACCATGTCACGGCGTCTTCCCATTCCGATCCCACCCGAGCCCATCGCCACCCCGCTCATCCAGGCGATGCGACGCGCAGTCGCGAAATCAGACGCCAACGGCGGGAACGACGGACTCCTCTTGAAGACAGCCGGCCTCTTCGGTGTCGGATTCGACTCCTGACAACCGACCCCTACGTGTCAGCTAGTCTTTCGGCCGCTTGCCGGCGGGCATGCCGGAGCGTCGCTCTCCACACATTCATGATGTGGCGCGCTGGATCACGACCGCTTCGCCCGCCGGCCCCGCGAGAGGCGTGGGGAGGTCGATCATCGCCGCAAGGGCGGTTTCGGCCATGTACCGCCCGAGGCCCGCGCTGTCGATGCGAACGCTGGAGAGCGCGGGGACGAAGAGTGAGGCGAGCGGCGTGTCGTCGTGTCCGATCACGGCGACGCTGTCGGGGACAGTCGTCGACGCCTCTGTGCGGCGGGTCCTCGGCCTGACCGAGCTCCCGCACGAGGCGACCGACGACGTCGATGTCGACGGTCATCACGCCGTCGCCCGACGGGTTGCGGCCGACTCGGTCGTGCTGCTGAAGACATCGGCGGCCTGCCGCTGGCGGCGGGATCGTCGATCGCCGTCGTGGGCGCTTTCGCTACCGCACCGCGGTATCAGGGTGGGGGCAGCTCGCACATCAAGCCGACTCGTGTCGACGCGGCTCTCGACGAGATCCGCGTTCTCGGCGAGGCACGGGACTGTCGAGTGACCGCGGCATCCGGCTTCTCGCTCGATGTCGACGCTCCCGCCTCCGATGTCGAGACGTTGCGGGCCGAGGCTGTCGCGGTCGCTGCCGCCGCCGACGTCGCGATCGTCTTCGCGGGGCTGAGCGACCGTGAGGAGTCGGAGGGCTTCGACCGCGAGACCTTGCTGCTGCCCGAGGCCCAGGTGGCGCTCATCCGTGCCGTCACCGCGACCGGAACCCCCACGGTCGTCGTGCTCTCGAACGGCGGGGTCGTCTCGCTCGAGGGCTGGCACGACGACGTGGCCTCGATCGTCGAGGCCTGGCTGCTCGGTCAGGCGGGCGGCGGCGCGATCGCCGATGTGCTGTTCGGCGTGGTGAACCCCTCCGGGCATCTCGCCGAGACGATCCCGCTGCGTCTGGAAGACAACCCGAGCTGGCTCAACTTCCCCGGCGAGCAGGGGCACGTGCGCTACGGCGAGGGTGTCTTCGTCGGCTACCGTCACTACACCACTGCGGGCGTGCCGGTGCGGTACCCCTTCGGTCACGGCTTGTCGTACACGACCTTCCGGACGGATGCCGTGGAGGCACAGGTCGAGGGCGACGACGCCGTGACGGTCGGTGTGACGGTCACGAACACCGGTGAACGTTCGGGCAAGCACGTCGTGCAGGTGTACGTCTCCACCGCGACCGGACCCGTGCGCCGCCCGCTGCGCGAACTGCGTGCCTTCGAGAAGGTGACGCTCGAGCCCGGCGAGACACGCCGCGTCGAACTCCGGCTCGACCGCCGGGCGTTCGCGTACTGGGACATCGAGGTGGGCGACTGGGTGGTTCCCGCCGGTGCGTACACGGTGCAGGTGTGCACGGACGCGTCCACCGTCGTCTCCGAGCAGACGGTGACTCTGACGGGCGACTCGCTTGTGCGCGAACTCACGATGGAGTCGACGGTGGGCGACTGGTTCGGGCACCCCATCGTGGGGCCGCAGCTCATGGCCGGGCTCACCGCATCCATGACCGCGGAGCAGGCAGAGCAGGCTCAGCAGAACCCCGACGGTCTGAAGATGGTCGAATCGATGCCGATGCAGCAGTTCCTCGTCTTCACGAACGGGGCGATCCCGGTCGAGGCTCTCGAGCAGCTGATCGGGCTGAGCAAGCTGCCCGCGCCGGCGGCGTGACCGGAGGAGTCACATGTCTCTCCGCGCACTCGCACTGGACGCCGTTCTCCGCCGCGTCATCCCGCAGACCGGCTCGGGGTTGAGCATCCGCCGACCGGGGCATCGCTCCAGTTCGTCCATCAGGAGGCCGCACTTACCAGTTGTGGGTGGCTCCGCTTGCCCACTGACCTAAAGGTCACGCACCGAGCGGAAACGGTAGTAGGCGTAACGTCTTCCTAGGAGCTCGAGGCAGTTGGGTCAGGCGCTGCACCCCCACCACGAGATGCAGCGCCTGGGTCTATCACAGTCGGGGAAGTACATCCTCGATGTCGACTGCGAGATCGTTGTTGAGCGTGAGTAAGCGCACGCCGGTCCAGGTGATGGTGAGGTCGCCCCAGGTGGGCCAAAAGGCGTCCCAGTTGCTGAGCTTGGCGTGATCGCGGGGAAGCGCTCGTTCTGTCAGACGTCGTTTCGTCGTGGCCTCCGAGGAGTAGACGTGCAGGACGGTCTGGCGCACGGCCGGCCATTCGGCCCGTGCGGCGGCCTCCTCGAAGAAGCCCGGCTGATGGAGGTAGGCCGCGAAGGGCGCGTCCATGACGACGGACCGCCCGAGGCGGAGGTTGTCGGCGGCGACGGCGAAGAGCGCCGCATACTCGGCGGGCATGACGGTGTCGAGGTAGAACCGGTTGGTCTCGCGCTCGTCCTCGGAATATCCGTGCGACGCCATGAACGCCTCGACGAGCGGCCCGGCCAGGGTGTCCTTATCGAAGTACGCGGCACCGGCGCGTCGCGCGATCTTGCGTGCGATCGTCGATTTGCCGGATCCCGCCGATCCGACGACCGCGAGTGCGAAGGTCATGTCAGGCGCGCTTCTCGAACGGCGGTCAGAAACGCCGTGGCAGCCGCGGTGACGCGGCTGTAGTCACCGTCGGGTCGAGCTGCCTTCGTGATGGCGCTACCGACCCCCACCGCCGCGACGCCGGCATCGAACCAGGTCTTGGCGTTCTGGGTGCTGACCCCTCCGGCGGGCATGAGTGCGACGTGCGCCAGCGGTGCGAGCACAGCGCGCACGTAGTCGGGGCCAATCTCCGCGGGGAAGAGCTTCACGATATCGGCGCCCTCCTCCACCGATTCGACGATCTCGGTGGGGGAATAGGCGCCGCTGACGGTCGGCACCTGGTAGCGGTTCGCGGTGCGAATCATCTCGCGGCTGAGGTGGGGACTGACCAGGAAGGACGCTCCGGCCGAGATGGATGCGTAGGCGCTCGGAGCGTCGAGCACCGTTCCGGCCCCGATAGACACCTCGGAGCCGTGCTGTTCGACGAGACGTTCGATGACCTTGAGCGCACCGGGGGTGGAGAGGGTGACCTCGATCGCGCGGATGCCTCCCGCGATTGCCGCCTCGGACGCCCGGAACGCCTCATCGGCGTCGTCGAGTCGAACGATGGCAATTGTGCCGTCTTCGACGATCTGGTTCAGGGTGCGGAGTTTGCGGTGCATGAAGCGTTAAACTACAACACAAATCGACAGAAAGCGACAAAGATGTTCACACCCCCTTTGCTCGCCGGCGATCGTCAGGCGATGATCCGAGCGCAACTCGTGACCCATGGTTCCGTGCGCTCCGCCGATCTGGCCGACGAGCTCGGGGTGTCGAGCGTCACCATCCGGCGAGATCTCACCGAGTTGCAGCGCGCCGGCCTCGTCGAGCTCGTCTACGGCGGGGCCCGTCTGGCAGGCGGACACGTTCCCCCCAGCGATCGACGGCAGCGCGTCTCGGTCGAGGTCGAGGCGAAGAGCGCCATCGCCGCGTCAGCCGCCGCACTCGTCACGGCCGGGAGCGTGATCTACCTCGACTCCGGCACCACGTGCGCCGCGATGATCCCGCACCTGCGCCGGTTGGACTCGCTCACCGTCGTCACGACCGATCTCACCACCGCGGTGGAGCTGGCATCCTCCGCGCCTCACCTCGCCGTGGTGATGGCACCGGGAAACGTCGATCCGTCGACGCTGTCCGCCGTGGGCGAGCTCCTGACCGAGTTCCTCGCCGGATTCGCCTTCGATTCGGTCTTCATCAGCGCCAGCGGGTGGGACCCGAACCTGGGCGCCACCACGGGCGACCTTGACTACGCGGTGGCCAAGCGGGCTGTGGTGGCCCGGGCGCGAGAGTCGTATCTACTCGTCGACGCCAGCAAGTTCGGGGCCTCGGCTCCGTTCGTCATCCATGCCCTCCCGAGATTCGACGCCGTCGTCACCGACAGTGGCCTGAGCGCCGAGGAGCACTCCCGCCTCAGCGAGGCGGACGTCAGAACCATCGTCGCCTCGATCTGAGAAGTCGAGTTGACAGACCCCCGGATCGGCGTTAGTTTTCCTGCAACCGATCTCAGCAACCGATCTCATAGGAGAGATACATGATCAACAAGCGATGGGGCTTGGCGCTGGCCAGCGCAGCGATGGCCAGCCTCCTGCTGGCTGGATGCTCCGATACCTCGACCTCCGACCCCAGCTCCGACGGCCCCGTGACCATCTCGTACTGGGACTTCCTCGACCCCAGTCAGGACAACCCGCGGTCGAATGCCCTGAAGGAGAACATCGCCAACTTCGAGGCGGCGAACCCGAACATCACGGTCGATCTGTCAGTCGTGTCGCTGGGCGACATGCTGAACCGTCTCCCGCAGGCCGCGGCGGCGGGTCAGGCACCGGACGTGTTCAAGATGTTCACCCCGCAGGTGCCGCAGATGGCGGCCGCGGGTGCGTACGCCCCCCTTCCGGAAGCGGCCTCGCAGATCACTGACTGGCTCCGTCCCACAGACGCACTGGAGGGGCCGGACGGCAAGCAGGTCGCCGTGCCGTACGAGTACCGCACCTGTGCGCTCTACTACAACCAGAAGATCCTCGACCAGATCGGGGCGACGGTGCCGACGACCTACGACGAGGTCGTCGATGTGGCGGGCAAGGCGGCCGCCGCCGGGTACACCGGCTTCGGCACCGGGTTCTCGGACACCGACAACTCAGCCATCATCAGCACCTTCTTCGACTGCTTCATGAGCCAGGTCGACCAGGAGATCTGGAACGGCGACGGCGACCCCGACTTCGCCACAGAGAAGGGCGCCGAGTTCGGCGACTTCCTCGCCGACCTCCGCGATGCAGGCGGCATGGGAACCAGCGTCGTGTCGGACAGCTACTCCACCGTCACCGACGGGCTCACCAACGGCACCGTCGCGATGGCCGTGCTCGGAAGCGAACGCGTCGTGACCTTGGCGACCGGCAACCCCGACGTGAAGTGGACCTCCCTTCCGATGGCCTCCACCGGCGACACGAAGGGCTCCACCTTCGGCTGGACCCTCGGCATGGGCAACGGAACCAAGAACGCCGACGCGGCCTGGAAGTTCATCGAGTACATGACCGGGCCCGAGGCCGGTGCCGTCATGGCCACGGGCGGCGAGGTGCCCACCCGGGAAGCCACCTATGAGCAGCCCTTCTTCTCGACCCCTGAGGCCGACACGGTGAACAAGATCGCCGACTACGTCGAGAACGAGAGCGAACCGCACACGTACTCGGACGACTGGATCGCCATCGCCACCGGACTGGCGAACGCCGGCCAGCAGCTGTACCTGAACGGCATCTCCGGCAGCGAGTTCATCAAGGCCGCCCAGGACGCGGCCAGCAAGTAGCACCGACACCGATCCGGGGAGCCCGAACGGGCTCCCCGGGAAAGAAGGACTGATGACGGCCACCACAGCGCTTCTGGCAGAAGCGCCTCCAACGCCCAGGCCCGGCAGCCACCTCCCACGCCGCCGTCGGAAGGACCGACGAGTCTGGCTCTACGTCGTTCCCGTGGTGGCCGTCTTCCTCTTCGTCTTCGTCGGCCCGCTGTTCTACACGGCGTGGACGGCTCTGCACGAGACGAACTACTACCAGATCGGCGAGTTCTCCGGTCTGAACTCCTTCACGAAGCTGTTCTCCGACCCCAGTCTGCTGGGACAGATCGGCACCACACTGGTCTTCTCCCTCGGCGCTCTGAGCATCGCTCTCCCTGCCGGCCTCATCTCCGCGATCGTGCTCAACAACCTGCACAGGTGCAAGCGCACCGTCCGCAGTCTGTTCCTCCTGCCGTGGTTGATGTCGCAGGCCACCGCCGGCACGATCTGGCTGTGGTTCCTGAACCCCAACTTCGGTCCCGCCACCGCCATCACGAACGCGCTCGGCTTCGGACCCACCGACGTCTTCTCCACGCCGACCGCGGCTCTGATCGCTGTCACCCTGATCACCGCCTGGTGGTCCTACCCGCAGGCGATGCTGCTGTTCCTCGGAGCGCTGCAGACGATCCCCGAGGAGCTCCGCGAGAGCCTGAAGATGGACGGCGGCGGGGTGTGGCGAGGATTCACCAGCATCACCCTCCCCTACCTCCGCAACACGATCATCTCCGTCATCGTCGTCTTACTCATGCTCTACGTGCAGATGGTCACGATCATCCTCGTCACCACACGAGGTGGGCCGCTGGGTGCCACCGAGACCCTCTCCATGCGGGTCTACAACCAGACATTCAACGACTTCGACCTCTCGGGGGCGTCCGCGACAGCCTTGCTGCTGTTCGCCGTCAACACCGTCCTCACCCTGGTCGCGATCCGGTTCCGACGTAAGGAAGCCCTGTGACCACCAGCCAGCTCACGCGCCGCCGGCGGCGGCCCCGAAAGATCCTCGCCGCCGTCCCCGGGTGGATCTTCATCGTGCTCGCCGCGGCGGTCGTGCTCCCACCCGTTGCGTGGATCCTCTCCACGGCCCTCAAGCCCGAAGCCGACACCATCCAGTTTCCCCCGGAGTGGATCCCCAACCCCATCACCTTCGATGCGTTCGCCGGGCTGCTGACCTCCACCAACGTCCGGTTCTTCATCAACTCCCTCATCTACGCCGGCGGCTCCATCGTGCTGGCACTGGTGATCTGCATCCCGGCCGCCTACGTGGCCACGCGCAACAGGAGCCGGCGGATGGAGACCGTCATGACCGGCATCCTGGTGCTCTCGATGGTGCCGGCGATCGTCGTCTTCATCGCCCTGTACTCGATGTTCGTCAAGACGGCGCTGATCAACACCTACCCAATGCTGATCGTGGTCTACACCGCCATCATCTGCGGCCAGACGATCCTGTTCCTCCGCAACTTCATCGAGAACATCCCCCTCGAGATCGAAGAGGCCGCCGCCATCGACGGATGCAACAGGTTCCAGATCCTCTGGCGGATCGTGCTCCCCCTCATCCGGCCGGGCATCGCCGCGATCGCGATCTTCATCTTCGTGTTCGTCTGGAACGACTTCCTGGTGGGAACCGTCCTCGCGACCAGCGAAGACATGAAGACCGTGCAGAACGGCATCGTGCGATACGTGACGACCGGCTTCGGAAACTTCTGGGCGCTGTTCTCTGCCTTCGTCGTCGTCGCGTTCCTGCCGGTGCTCGGCGTGTTCGCCGCGTTCCAGCGCTGGTTCATCGCGGGCATGACCTCGGGAGGGGTGAAGGGATGACCGAGACTCCTGTCACACGGGTTGCCGTCATCGGCGCCGCGGGGTGGGCCGGCAGCAGGCACGTCTACGCCTTCCACGAACTGGGCGCCGATGTCGCCGCCCTCGTCGATCCCTCACCACGGGTTCTGGACCTCGCCGAGAGGGTGGGCGCCCGAGTCCTGGCCTCCGCAGCCGAGCTGAACCCGACCGAGCTCGACCTGGTCGTCGTCTCGCTGCCCAGCAGCATCCAGCCCGAGGTGACCGCCGACCTCGTGCGCCGCGGATTCCGGGTGCTCGTCGAGAAGCCGATCGGCTCGTCGGCCGAGAACGCCGCGATCCTCCGCGACGTTCCGGGCATCGACGAAGCTCTGATGGTGGGCTACACCCTGCACCAGCATCCCGGAGCGCTAAAGCTGGCCGAGTGGGCCTCCACCGCGACCGTGGTCAGCGTCGGCGTGCGTTCAGCCGCCCGCAAGCTCACTCTCGACTCGTGGCGCGTCGCTCCCGAAGAGGGCGGGGTCGCGGTCGTGAACGGCATCCACGCGATCGAATTCGTGTCCTCGCTGTTCCCCGGCGAAGTATCCGTGCTCAGCAGCTACGGCAGCGACGGCCTCCACGGGGCGTCCGTCCCCGACTACGCCGCCGCGACCCTGCACTTCGCCGACGGTCCGCTCTTCCGGCTCGAGAGCTACTGGAACCCGTGGAACCACACCTCGGGACTGAACCGTGACGACTGGTTCCTCGAGATCGACGTGATCGCCCGCGAAGGGCGTCGCGTGTGGTCGAACTGGGAGCTCCACGCCTGGGACCGCCACGGCTCCGAGACGGTCGAGTACCTCCCCGAGGTCGACCTGTTCCTCGCCCAGGCCGAAGCCGCTCTCCGCTTCGCGCGGGGTGGAAAGCCCCCCGTCGGATACAGTCAGGCACTCCGGGCGACCGAACTGGCCGACGAGATCGTCGCCCGGGCGAGGATCACCGCATGACCCGGCCGAAGACCGTCATCGTCAGCCCCACCCACTGGCATGTGCCGCTCTACGCCGACCGGATAGCGGCGCGCTGCGAGGTGGTCGGTGTGAGCGACCCCGACACCGCGGGGGCGACACCGTTCGCGGAGCTGTGGGACGCGCCTCTCCATTCCGACTGGCGCCAGCTGCTGTGCGAGCATCAGGACGCCGAGCTGGCCTACGTGTTCGCCGCCCACGACACCATGCGCGAGGTGTGTCTGGCGCTGATCGAGCTGCAGATCCCGTTCGTGGTCGAGAAGCCGGCCGGCATCTCCCTGCACCAGCTCTCCGAGATCCGGCAGGCCGCGGAGGCCGCGGAGGTGCCCGCCGCCGTGCCGCTCGTGCAGCGCGGAGGGCCCACCGAGCGGTGGCTCGAGCAGGCCGGAACCGCCACCTACGAGAGCGTCCAGTTCATCGCCGGTCCGCCGACGCGTTATCTCCACAACGGCAGCCCCTGGATGGTGGATCCGGCGCGTGCCGGCGGTGGGTGCGCCGTCAACCTGGCACCGCACTTCGTCGACCTGTTCCTCCGCGGCAGTCACGTGGACACGGTCGCCGTCAGGGCGGCGATGTCGAGCACGCTGCACGGCGGCTCCGTGGAGGATTACGCCTCCCTCACCCTGACCGCACCGAACGGCGCCATCGCGACCATCGAGGTCGGATACGCCTTCCCCGGATCGCCGCTGAAGCGGCACTGCGCCTTCTTACGCATTGGGCCATCCGGTGCGGCGACGATCTGGGCCGACGGCAGCGCGAGCTTCACCGACACCTCCGGGGCGACACGCACGGAGCTCATCGATGTCGACAGCGATCCGCTGTACGCACCGTTCGTGGACGCTGTCGCCGACTCGCTGGGGGACGGATTCGCGGGGCTTCCAAGCCTCGCCGATCTGGAGGCGACCATGACGGTGATCTGGGACGCTTATGCCTATGCAGAGCAAGGGGGAGCTAATGTCGATACCCAGCATTGACGAAGTGGCCGCCGCAGCCGGCGTGCACAAATCGACCGTGTCTCGAGCGTTCTCCCGCCCGGAGGCGGTGAAGAAGCAGACCCGCGAGCATGTGCTGGCCGTCGCTGCGTCGATGGGCTACTCGATGTCTCCGCTGGCGCAGGCGCTCCGCACCAAGACCAGCACACTCGTGCCGCTGATCGTTCCCGACATCACCAACCCGTTCTTCGCGGAGTTGGCCAAAGCAATGACGGCCGCTGCCGGCGAACGCGGCTACCAGTTGATCCTCTGCGTGACCGGAGACGACGCGGGCGCCACGGCGGGCTACCTGCAGGCAATGCAGTCGATGTACGCACCCTTCGCGGTGATCGCACCGTTCACCCGCGTCGACCCCGCCGATTTCGAGGCCTACGGCTTCGGCAGCAAACTCGTCGTCATCGACCGGATCGAGTCGGAGCACCAGGTGCCCACCGTGACGGTCGACAGCGGCACCGGGATCCGGCTCGCCTTCGATCACCTCGTCGGCCTGGGCCACGACTCCATCGCCTACGTGTCCGGCATCGTCGGCACGCACACCGCCACGGACCGGCGGGAGGCCTACCTCGAGCTGGCCGCCGAACACGGGATGGATCCCATCGAGTTCGGCGACGGGATCGGCGCGGAGGCGGGCGAACGCGCGGCGATCGCGATCGAGGCCATGCCGACGCGTCCGACCGCGGTGATCGCCGCCAACGACCTCGTCGCCTTCGGTCTCATCAGCGCTCTCGGCGAGCGCGGAATCCGGGTACCCGAGCACATCTCGGTGGTGGGCTTCGACGGGCTCCCGCTCGGTGCGCGAAGCAATCCACCGCTGACCTCGGTGCAGCAACCGATCACGGAGATGGGGCGCATCGCCATCGAGCTGGCCGAACAGGCCGTCGCCACCGACGACATCCAGCACGTCGTTCTCGAACCGACCCTGCTCGTCCGATCTTCGACGGGGCCGGCTCGATGACCGCCCGCAGGATGCCCGGGTTGCGCTACGTCGATCACGCCGCCTACACGGTTCCCGACCTGAACGACGCTGTGGCATTCTTCGTCGAGGTCCTGGGCGCCGAAGAGCTGTACCGGTCACGGCGCGGCCCCGACTCCTCATTCATGCCCACCAACTTCGACGTTCCGGCCGACGCCGTGCTCGAGCTGTCGATGCTCCGTCTGCCGCCGAACCTCAACATTGAGCTGTTCGAGTGGTCTACGAGCGACCAGAGAACCGAGCATCCCCGGCACAGCGACCGTGGCGGTCACCATCTCTGCTTCGTGGTCGACGACGTCGACGACGCCCTCCAGCATCTGACCACGGTTCCCGGAGTGCGGATCCTCGGCGAGAGGAAGCAGGTCGCCGGTGACAGCCCCTCTGTGGCAGGCAATCGATGGTGCTACTTCCTCAGCCCGTGGGGACTGCTGATGGAACTCGTCGACCGCTCACGAGTGGCCGACCCCCCTCACCTGGTAGGGCCCACGGACTGGGACCACCATCACGCACAGAAAAGTGAAAGCTCGACATGATCATCGCCGGACACACACTCGGAACACCAGGCCGCGACCTCCCAGAGGCGTTGCGCCTGTTCAAGAACGCGGGCCTGGATGCCGCCGAGGTCATCTATCAAGACGACTACTCAGCGGCGATCACCCCGTCGGACCCTCGCGCCCCACGCGCTGCCGCAGCGATCGCCGACGCCGAGGGCATGCCGATCATCGCACTGACCCCCTACACCACCTCCATCAACAGCCTCGATCAGACCAGCTGGCACGCAGGCATCGACGAGTTCAAACGATGCATCGCCGCCGCACACGAGGTCGGCGCCACTCGGGTGCGTGTGTACGCGGGCGCCTGGCACCCGGGCGACGCCGACCACTCGGCCCACTGGGACCGTCTCGCAGCCGCACTCCGTCAGCTCTCCGCCGATGCCGCTCAAGCGGGCGTCGTGCTCTGTGTCGAGAACCACTTCGGCACGATGACCCAGACCGCGAGCGACACGGCGCGCCTCGTGCGGGAAGTCGACTCGCCCGCCGTGCGTGTGCTCTACGACCAGGCCAACCTGACCTTCACCCACGACGAGGACTGGACGGATGCCTTCGCGATGCAGGGCGATCTGATCGGCCACGTCCACGTGAAGGACCTGGTGTTCAAAGACCCGACCGCGCCGTTCCGGGCGTCCGACACAGCACGCGTGAAGCCTGAGGAACGAGCCATCCGCTCCCGGGTGGTGGGAACCGGTGTCCTCCCCTGGCCCGACGTCATCGGGGAACTCGTGCAGCGCGGCTACGACGGCGCACTCACCCTCGAATACGAGTACCGGTGGCACCCACAGGACCTCCCCGAACCGGAGATCGGGTTCACCGAGTCGGCCCGCGCCCTCCGCGCCATTCTCGAGGCAAAGGTTCCGGCTCATGAACGCTGAGAAGCTCCGCGTCGGCGTTGCCGGTGCAGGCAACATCGCCAGCATCGCGCAACTGCCCACCCTCGTCGCTCGAGACGACATCGAACTCCGCGCCGTGGTCACCCGCCGCGACGACCCTCATCCGCTGATGAGGCGATGGGGTTTCGGCAGCGCCTTCCCCACGGTCGAGGCGATGCTAGCTTCGGAGGAGCTCGACGCTCTCTTCGTCCTCACCCCCCGGTCGGAGCACGTCGCGGCCACCCGGGCGGCGTTGGAAGCGGGGCTCGATGTGTTCTGCGAGAAGCCACTCGCCACGAGCGCGGCCGACGCCGACGCACTCGCCGATCTGGCCGACGGGAGCGGCCGCGTCCTCATGGTCGGCTTCAACCGGCGCTTCGCGCCCGTCTACGAGGCGGGCAGGGCAGCGTTCACCGAGCGCGGGGCCAGCTTCTGCATCGCGCAGAAGAACAGGGCCGGATCCGAGTACCGGGCCACCTTCGAGAACGCGATCCACATGGTCGATCTGTTGCGCTGGTACTGCGGCGGCGAGCCCGAGCAGGTCACCGCCCACCGAGCCGGAGACGACCCCTGGCAGGAGGACGGCGTCAGCGCCCTCGTGCGTTTCGACAACGGTCACACCGGTGTTCTCATGGCGGCGCGCAACGCGGGCGGCTGGAGCGAGAAGCTCGACGCCTACGGCGATATGGTGACCGCCTCCGTCACCGCGCCGGACCGCGTCGCGATCACCCGCGAGAGCGGCACCCTCGTGCGGGAGATGTCGCCGGAGGCGTTCGGATGGGCGACCGCCACCCAGACCTTCGGGTTCGCCGGCGCGGTGCATCACTTCCTCGACCGGGTTCGCGATCGGCAGCAGCCGCTCACCTCGGGTCGGGAGGCGGCGAAGACGCAGCATCTGCTGGATCGGATCCTCAGAGCCGCCGGCCTGCCCACGGAGGAACAGCCCGGCCGCGAGTGGAGCAGCCATGCCAAGAAATGACGCCCACGAGGGCACCTCGATGACCGGCCAGATCGTTCTCATCACCGGCTCCAACGGCGGCATCGGCGCCTCCATGGTCGAATCGTTCACGACCGCCGGTGCCACGGTGATCGGCGCAGATCGCAGTGACGTCGGTCGCCAGTCGACGTTGAGCGGATATCACAGCCTGGACGTGACCGATGAGTCCGCGGTCGCACTCGCGATCTCCCGCATCGTGTCCACCCACGGGCGCATCGATGCCCTCGTCCACGCCGCCGGGGTGTTGGGCGAGACTCCCGATCCGATGAGAACCAGCACGGCTGAGTTCGAACGGATCATGAGCATCAATACCACCGGTACCTTCACCATCGTCAGGGAAACCGGTCAGGCGATGCTCGACACCGGCACCAAAGGGACCATCCTGCTGTTCTCCTCCGTCGCCGCGAAGGAAGCCCGCCGCGCGTACCTGCCGTACAACGCCAGCAAGATCGCGGTGCTCCACATCATGTGGTCGATGGCCCAGATCCTCGGACCATCCGGGATCTCGGTCAACGCCATCACGCCCGGCCCCGTCGAGACCGCGATGTGGGCGCAGCTCGCCGACGCGTCAGGCGACGACGCCGACGCAGCGGATCGGGCGCGCGCCGAACGCGCAGCTCAATTGCCGATGCAGCGCTTCGCCCGGCCCGAGGAGGTCGCGAACGCGGCCCTTTTCCTCGCGGATCCTCGCAACCGATACATCACCGGCGTCAGCCTCGACGTCGCAGGAGGAGCACACCTGGGGATGGGCAGCTGACGAGGAAGGGCTATCGATGAGAACTCTGGTCACCGGCGCAAGCAGTGGGATCGGTGCCGCGGTCAGCGTCAGAATCGCCGAGTCAGCTCTGAGTCGCGGCGAGGCGGCTCACATCGCCGTGTGCGGCAACAGGTCCGGCCCGCAGCAGCAACGCGTCGTCCAGCAGATTCAGGAGATGGGAGGCGATGCCATCGCGCTCGTCGGAGACCTCTCCGACCCGGCCGTGCCAGGCCGATTGGTAGACGAGGCTGCCGAGAAGTTTGGGGGCCTGGACGCGCTCGTCGCCAACGCCGGCATAGCCGATCCGGGCCTGCTGACGAACACCTCACTTCAGGACTGGGACGCGATGTTCTCCGTGAACGTGCGGTCGGCCTGGCTCCTGGCAAAGGCGAGTCACCCGCACCTCGCGGCCAGTCAAGGCGCGGCGTGCTTCACCTCGTCCATGTCGGGACAGCAACCGCACGCGGGCTCCGGCCCGTACAGTCCCACGAAGGCCGCGCTGACGCTCCTTGCCCAGACCTTCGCTCTTGAATGGGCATGCGACGGCATTCGCGTGAACGTCGTCTCCCCCGGGATGACGCGAACCGGCATGACGGACAAGGTCTATCTCGACCCGGTGATCGAGAAGGCTCGAACGGACATCATCCCTCTTGGCCGGATCGGCGACCCGCTCGACATCGCCAACGTCATCGAGTTCCTGATCAGCCCCCTCGCCGCTTACGTTACTGGTCAAGACGTCTGCGTCGACGGCGGATTCTCGAAATCGATCCTCAGCCATATCCCCGGCAGAGCCACTTCCAAATAGCCCGCCAGGCGCATCCGGTATCGAGAGCCACACCCGGCTCCAGACCTATGGCCGATCATGAGCATCCATACCGATGCCGAGCGCGTCCCGGTCACCTCTGAGCAGGGCCGCGAGCTCATTGTCGAGCAGCTGCGTGACGAGCAGGTGATGAGCTGCCGCCAGCTCGCTGCGCTCCCCAGCGTCAGACACATGACCATCCGGCGCGAAATCGTGTCCAGCAGACTCGCCGCGGGCACCAGCGACAAGTGACGCCACCCCTCCCTACTGACGCGTGGCGGTCGCGAATCCGCCGGGGCAACACATCGGATGTTCACGCTCGGTTGCGCGGTGGACCAGCGGTATTCGATCACCGTCTTGCTCATTTCAGATGGAAGCGCCGCCGTCCATAACGATCTCTTGCCCGACGATGTAAGCGGCGTCCGCCGAGGCAAGCCATACGGCTGCGCCCGCTATCTCGGCCGGGGCCGCGGCTCGCCGGGACGGGTTGGACGAGCTGAGCCGAGTGTCGCGAGTGATTCGGTCCTCACCCGGTCGGTACGACAAGCGTGTATCCACGGGGCCGGGGCAGATGCAATTGATCCGAATACCATTCGGCAGTTCCTCGAGCGCCGCTGTCTTAGTGAGAGAACTGACAGCTGCTTTGGACGCGGCGTACGCTCCCATCCCGGGGCGGGTGAGGCGTGATCCCACGTTGGAGCCGATGTTGATGATCGTGCCGCCGCCCGACTTTCGCATGATTCGTATCTCGTTCTTCATTGATAGCCACAGACCGCGCACATTGACGTCAAGGATTTTGCTGAATGCGTCGTCGTCCATGTCCCCGAGCGCAGCTGTCTCTATCACTCCGACTGTGTTGATACACACGTCGAGGTGGGGCAGCGCACCGGAAACGGAGGCGAACGCCTCGGCGTCGGTTACGTCGAGGCTGAGAACAGTCGCGTGACTCCCCGCCCGGGTGACGAGCTGGGCCGTCTGATCCAACGCAGACCTCGACCTGCCGACTAAGACGAGGTGGGCGGCAGGTTTTGCGAACGCGAGCGCAACGCTGCGTCCTATGCCACCGCCGGCACCAGTGACTAGAACGAACCGAGGGGCGGAATCGACGCGTGGTCGCTGCGATACTTCGCTACCGGTCATAGTCAATACGCCGGTCGTCGGGTTGATTGAGCCGCGTCGAGGCTGGGCCCAGATGAGCGAGTGCTTTCTCGACTTCCATCAGGACACGGTCGGGTGGGAGGTGGGCGCGAATCACCGCGCCTACCTCGTCCAGTCCGAGGGGCTCGAGAGCGGCAATCTGGGACTGGATGAGGATGGAGGGCATAAAGTGGCCGGCCCGGCCGGCCACTCGTTCGTTCAGGGTGGCCACGTCGGTGACGAGCTGGACGATGAACACGTCGCCCGCCTGCCCCCGCAGCAGGTCTCGATACTGTCGTCGAAGGGCGGAACAAGCCACGACGACCGACTCGCCTTGCGCGCTCCGGCGATCGAGCTCGGCGCGGATGGCTCGCAACCATGGCAACCGGTCGTCGTCGGTCAGTGGGCGGCCGTTGCGCATTTTCCCGACGTTGTCCTCCGGGTGCAGGTCGTCTCCCTCGATGAACACCCGCCTGCGTTCCCCGGCCAGCGCTCTCGCGACCGTGCTCTTACCGCTGCCGGCGGGACCTGAGACCACAATGTGGCGGAGAATCGACGGTGCAGTCGAGTCCAACGCGGGTTCCCTATGCGCCGAACAGGTGAGGGGCTGCGGCTGGTACGTCGACGGTGGCGTGAAAGAACGCCCCCGATGGGCCGTCGTGGTCTTCCACCCCGAGCTTGGACGTGGTGATGACGAGCTCGCGCCCATCGGGCCCTCCCAGTGTGCAGGCCGTGACCTGGGCGACCGGAAGATGGATGATCTCTGTCCAGTTGCCGTTGTTGTCGTATCGGTGCACCGCGCCGCCTCCGAACAGCGCAACCCATACGCCCCCCTCTGCGTCCAGGCAGATCCCGTCGGGCACTCCCTCGATGTCACGGAGGTCAACCCACGGCTCGCGCGCCTGAATGCGATCGCCCGCGATACGGAGGCGGTCTATTCGTTTGGTGGCGGAGTCGACGTAGTACGCGGTATTCGTGTCCTCGAAGGCGAGGCCGTTGGAGATCGTCACATCGGACGCGACACGAGTGAACTCCAGGGTTTCCGGGTCTAGACGGACGACAATGCCTGCATCGGACGCAGCGTCGTAGGCCATTGAACCGCACCAAAAGCTGCCGTCGGGCGCGCACGTGCCTTCGTTGAAACGTGCCCCGGCGGCGATGCCAGCGTCCTTGATTCGGTGCTGGGTAGTGTCTGGGTCGAGAAGGAAGACGTCGTGTTCTCCGGCCACGATCAGCCCCCCAATGGCCCGGGGCCGGATGGCGGCCGCGATCGAATCGACATGTGTGCGATCTGTCACCTGGCCATCACGGATTGTCAGGACGTCGCCGGCGAGCATGTCCACAGCTTGGAATCGCTGAACGAGAGGGTTCCAGATCGGTCCCTCGCCGTGGACGGTGACGGGGTCGGTCCACTGTTCGGCGTCAGGCACCCCGGAGGTCCTCATCGATGGAGGCCGATTTGATCGCCGTCGTCAGCCGGCGGTGCCAGTCGACCTCTCGCCACATCCCCACGAACTGGGGGCCGCAGAAGTTGCTGGTCGCTAGCCCGACGAACCGCCCGGTGCCGAGAGCGTACTCGACGGCGCGGGCGTTGATGTCCAGGATCCAGTCCCACTCCAGGCCCGGCCAGTCTTTGTAGTCGACGAGCGACCAGCATTCGGTGATGGCCAGCGGTTTGCCGGTGGCGCGCGACCAGTCCGCCACGTTGTCGATCATCCGGAACAGGGACGCGTCGTATTGTTCTTGCCCGCGGTAGTACTCCTCGCGGCCGCGCTGGACGACGTTGTCGTAGCCGGCGGGCGAGAACTTTTCGAAGCGGTAGCCGACCTTGTCGTAGTAGTCGGTGAACTCGTTGTTGGCGAGCCAGATGTGGGTTTCCAGCAGATCGAGGCTGGAGACGTCTTGGTCGCGCCAGGTGGCTAGTTCGCTGGAGAACGAGTACGTGTATTTCAGGTTGGGGTAGGCGGCGCGCACGCGGTCGATGGTGCCGTTCATCCACTCCGCGACCCACGCCTCGGTGCGGCTCGCTTCCGGCGGCACAGCATCGGCGAGGTCGCCTCGTCTCGCTCGGAAGACGTTCTGCGCGAGTCGCTCGGTGTAGAGCCATGGCGCCCAGACGCGGAGGGGGTATTCGTTGCAGAGATCGACAAAGAGGAGGGTGTCGAGCAGCCCCTCTTGTTCGATGTGACGCAGTGTGGTGATCCACATGTCGGAGAAGCGCTCGGGGGTGTCGTAATGCACCCTGGTGTTGGCGACGTCTTCGCGGAACCAGCTGGAGAGCGATACTCGCACGCCGTGGTGGCGGGCACGTTTGAGGAATTCGGTCAGTGCAGGGAGCGGCCGCACGCGAACATTCGACTGGGCGCCCCAGGATTGGGTGTCCCAGTTGGGGAACAGCTCCCATTCGCGGTCGGGGTTGGCGGCGATGAGGTGGGGGTAGGCGTCGATGCGCACGGCGTTGTAGCCGCGGTCGACGAGCTGACTCAGCGCTTCGTCCCAGTCTTCGTATCCGGCGCCGGGCCAACGGCGCTCGAGCCAGGAGAAGTCCCACATCGTGATGGCGTAAGGCTCAGCGGCAGGGATGTTCATGAGTAATCTTTCTCGGTTGATGTGGACGGTGCGTGGGCTCAGCCCTTGACGGCGCCCTGCATGATCCCGCTCACGAGTTGCTTGCCCGCGAGGACGAAGAGCAGCAGAAGAGGGATGGTTGCGATGAGGGCGCCCGCGAGGACGATCGAGTAGTCGACGAAATAGTTCGCTTGGAGGAGGCGGAGCGAGACGGGGAGCGTCGGGTTTCGGGCGTCGAGCACGATGGATGGCCAGAAGAAGTCTGTCCAGGTGGCGATGAAGGTGAACAGCCCGAGCATCGCCGCCGCGGGCCGGGCGCTGGGCAGGACGATGTGCCAGAAGGTGCGGAAGCTATTTGCACCATCGACCTGAGCGGACTCGATCAGCTCATCCGGCAGCACTTGGCCTAAGTACTGAGTCATCCAGAACACTCCGAAGGCGGTGACAAGGTTGGGGATGATGACCGCCCCGATCGTGCCGGTCCAGCCCAGCTCCGACATGATGATGAACAGCGGCACCACACCGAGCTGGGTGGGTACCGCGGTGGTGGCGACGACCGCGGTGAGCAGCCATCCTCGGCCACGGAACTTGAGCTTGGCGAAGGCGAAGCCGGCCAGCGTTGAGAAGAACACCACCGATGCGGCGACGGTCACGGAAACGATGATGCTGTTGCGCAGGGCCGCCCAGAAGTTGACGGTCGGATTGTTGATCACCTCCCCCACGTTCTCGAGGAAGTTCGCTCCGGGTATCCAGGACCGGTTCGGGTCTCTGAGCGTCCCGGAGTCCCCGCTGCCGATGAGGAACGACCAGTAGAAGGGAAGAAATCCGATGACGAGGCACAGGGCGAGGAACGCGTAGGAGCCGAAGCCGGCTCGTCGGCCCCCGGTGAGGTTGCGGCGACGTTTGGTGGGATTAGGGACGAGGCGAGGAGTGGACATCACTCCCCCTTTCGTTTGCGGCGTGCGCTTGAGGCGATACGCGTGGTGATGAAGAGGTTGATCAAGGCGATGATCGCGATGAGGCAGAAGAGCAGCCAGGCGACGGCGGAGGCGCGACCGAAGTCGAGGTCGTTCCAGCCAAGCTTGTAGAGGTAGAGGGTCAGGGTCAGCCACTGCCCGTCGGGGCCTCCCAGGCCTTGGTCGTCGAAGAGGCGCGGTTCGTCGAAGATCTGCAGTCCGCCGATGGTGGCGGTCACGATGACGAAGATCAGGGTGCCTCTGAGCTGCGGGATGGTGATTGAGAAGAACTGCCGAAGCGATCCGGCACCGTCGAGGGTTGCAGCCTCGTAGTAGTCGCGTGGGATGGCCTGCATGCCGGCGAGGAGGATCAGGGCTGCGTATCCGGTCCACCGGTAGTCGACCATGGTTGCGATCGCGATGTGGCTGGGGAGGACGTCGGAGTGCCATCCGACCGTGGGCAGGCCGAGGCTCTGGAGGGTGGTGTTGATGAGGCCGTACTGGTCGCCGTAGAGCGAGTTGAAGATGAGTGCGACGGCGACCGGCATGACGATGAAGGGAAGGAGCACGCCCATGCGCCACAGGGTTCCGTTGCGCAGATTGCGGTCGAGAGCTGCCGCGATGGCGAGTCCGATCACGAGCTGCGGGATGACCTGGATGATGAAAATGCTGAGCGTGTTCCGGAGGGCGATCCAGAAGTTGCGTTCACCGAGGACCGCGACATAGTTGTCGAATCCGATGAAGTCTCCCTGGCCGCCGATAAGGCTCCAGTCATTCAGGGACACCCATGCCGTGTACGCGAGCGGGATCGCTCCGACGAGAGCGAAAAGAACAAAGAACGGCAGGATGTAGACGTACGCGGAGTACTTCTTGTCCCATCGCGCGAATCGGGATGAGAGCGCGCGCGTTGGTTGCGGGGGCGACGCTTGGTGATTCTCGGGCGACTCGCGGTGAGACGGGCGAAGAGTTGTCATGGCGTGGTCCTTCGTGGACATTGGGGTGGGCCCGCGGAGGGCCCACCCCAATGGGCCGTTAGTTGAGTCCGTTGACTTCGTCGACGAACTGGTTCCATGCATCGTCGACCGACTGCTTGCCCGTGTCGGCCCGGACGATCGCGTTGGTCACCAGGTCTTCGATCTGGGCAAAGAGAGGGCCCTTGTAGGCGACGGTGTCGATCGCTTCAGAGCGGTTGACGTAGATCTCACCCACGGCCTGGTCACCGAAGTAGGGGTTGGTGACCTCGGTGAGTGCGGGCAAGTCGAATGCCTCCTCGCGGCTCGGGAACGGGCCTGCGACCTTGAAGGCTTCGATCTGCTGCTCCGGTGCCGTTAGCCACGAGGCCAGGAGAGCAGCTTCCTCGGGGTGCTGGCTCTGCTTGGGGACGGCGAGGAACGATCCGCCCCAGTTGCCGCCTCCGCCGGGGAAGGCGTCCGCCAGGCGCCAACCCTCCACATCAGGTGCGTTGCCTTCCACCAGCCCGAGCATCCAGCTTGGGCACGCCATGGTCGCGAATCCGGAGTTCGCCGTGGCTGCTGCCCAGTCGTCGGTAAACGGCTCCAGATGCGCGGACAGTTGCGGTGCGACGCCGAGGGTGGTCTTGAAGATCTCCTCGATCTCCGGGCTTGTCGCGGTGATCTCACCGTCTTCGTCCTGATAGGGGTATTCCAGTTGCTCGATCTGCGCACGGAATGCGGTGACCGCCGAGTCGAACCATCCCTTCCCACCGTTGGCCGCGTACTGCTCACCGGCTGCGAAGTAGTCATCCCAGCTGCCGAACAGCCCAGCAACCTCGGCGGGGTCGGTCGGCAGGCCCGCCGCTTGGAGGAGGTCGGAGCGGTAGCAGATCGCCTCGGGGCCGGTGGCCACACCGTACGCGTAGAGCTCACCGCTCTCGGTGGTCACGGGGTCCGTCTGAAATTTTACCCATGGGCCGAAGTCGCTCTCGGTCGCGGGGTAGAACTTGTCGGCGTATTCGCGGAGCTCTGTGGTCCAGCCGATCTCGACGCCGATCACGTCGCTAAGGCCCGACCCGGCGGCGAGTTTGGTGAAGGTGTTCTGTCGGGCTTCGCTTGCGCCCGGGGCGATGTCGTGCTGCACGGTGATGCCGGGGTGTTCGTCTTCGAACTTCTGGATCAGCTCATCGCTATATCCGAAGTTTCCGAAGGTCGACAACGTCAAGGTGACCTCGCCGTCTTCGCTCGCTTCCCCTCCCCCGGCGGAACATCCTGCGAGCAGGACAGCTGCAGTCGCAGCGATTGCGATACCGACGTGAGCCGCGTACCTCTTGTTGAGCATCTGACACTCCTTCGTGACTGGAACAGCTCGGCGCTGTGTGAAACAGCATGCTACATTGGTCTTACCGGTTTGACCAACTGACAGGACTATCAATGAAGATCAATGGCGTCGATACGGTGCGGGTAGCAGCGTTCCCGAACCTGCTCTACGTACGCGTGCACACCGATGAAGGACTCGTCGGCTTGGGCGAGACGTTCTACGGCTCCGAAGCGGTGGAGCGTCATGTCCATTCCATTGCCGCCCCACGGCTTTTTGGTGAAGACCCCGCCCGCATCGAGCACATCTCGAAGTCGCTGGAGGGTTACGTGGGCTACGCAGGCTCTGGAGTCGAGACGCGTGCACGATCCGCGATCGATCTCGCTCTCTGGGACCTGCTCGGTCAGGCCACCGGGCAACCGGTCTACAACCTTTTGGGTGGGGCCACCCGCGAGGAGATCCCCATCTACAACACCTGCGCAGGCGGGTTATACGTCAACAGCTCATCGGGGCAGTCCGTCGCTAACTGGGGTGTTCGCGAAGGACTCTACGAGGACCTCCACTCGGCGATAACTCGCCCCGCCGAACTGGCGCGAGAGTTGCTCGACCAGGGGATCACCGGCATGAAGATTTGGCCGTTCGATGCCGTAGCCGAGGCATCACGGGGCACCGATTTCTCACGTCGACAGATCGCCGACGGACTGCACCGGCTCGCCAGTATCCGCGAGGAGGTCGGGATGGATATGAACGTGATGGTCGAGCTTCACGGACTCTGGGACGTGCCTTCCGCGAGCAGACTCCTCCGGGCGCTCGAGGAGTTCGAGCCGTACTGGGCCGAAGACCCTGTACGGAGTGACATCAGCAGAGGACTCTCTCGGGTGGCCGCGGCCACGTCGATCCGCATCGCCGCGGGCGAAACGCTGGGCGGTCTCCCCGCCTTCGATCGACTGCTCGAGGAAGAAGCAGCTGGCGTGGTGACCGTCGATACCACCTGGTGCGGCGGACTTACCGTCGCCCGCAAGGTGGCGGCGCTGGCGGAGGCCAAGGGCATCCCTGTCGCTCCACACGATTGCACCGGGCCGGTGGCGCTTGCGGCGTGCGTACATCTGTCGACCGCTGCACCCAACGTGCTCGTTCAGGAGACAGTACGGGCCGCGTATGCGGGGTGGTACGGATCTCTCGTCGAGGGTGGGGCGGAGGTGACCGATGGTGTCGTGCGGGCGCCTTCGGCTCCGGGTCTCGGCATCCGGTTACGAGACGACGTTCTCAGCCGGGAAGGGACCACAATTGTGACGTCCCAAGTCGCCGCTTCGGATCTCATCGACGCCTGAGCCGAGCCCACAGCTTCACATTGGGGACGGAAGGAGGAACCCGAAATGCAGGCAGCACGCTGGTACGGCCCGGGCAATATTGCCCTCGAAGAGCGGCCCATCCCAGAACTCGGGGATGATGAAGCGCTGGTGGACGTCGCCTACGTGGGTCTATGTGGGAGCGACCTGGAGGAATGGCGGGAAGGACCCGTAGTCGCCCGACCACCTGTCATACTCGGGCACGAGATTTCCGGCCGCGTCTCCGCAGCTGCCCGCGATGGATCCGGCCCGCCCGTAGGCACCCCGGTAGTCGTCGATGTCGTCACCGGCTGCGGATCCTGTTTCCACTGCCTCCACCACGAAGAGGGACGCTGCCAGCAACTCGTCGTAACCGGCCAACACGTCGACGGCGGCCTCGCCACCCACGTGCGCGCATCAGCGCACAGACTCGTACCGGTGCCAGCAGGCGTGACACTTCGAGATGCAGCCCTGGCTGAACCTCTCGCCGTCGCAGTGCGAGCGTTCCGTCGTGCAGCGATGACTCCGGGCAGCAACGTCATCATCGTTGGCGGCGGTCCCGTCGGCATCCTGGCCGCCCGAGTCGCAGGCGCCATGGGAGCAGCGAAGGTAATAGTGGTCGAACCTCGCCGAGATCGTCATCGACACATCATCGCAAGCGGGGCCGTCCCTCTATGGGATGAGGACTCGACACAGCTGCAGCGCAGAGCTATTGGCGACATGGCTGTTCGCGGCGGCGCTGACCTCGTAGTTGAGTCTGCCGGGCGTCCGAACACTCCGGCACTAGCCGCTTCCCTCGCGCGACCAGGTGGCACCATCGTCCTCCTCGGGGTCACGGCTCACGCCGACCCGATCGACATCCTCGACGTCGTCCTAGCGGAGAAGAGGATCATCGGCTCTGCGGCACACATGTGGGACGACGACGTCCAGGTAGCAGTCGACTTCCTCGCCAACGGCCATGTCCGCGTCTCCGACCTCATAACACACGAGACTGACCTCGCTGACATCGGCGCCGGCTTAGACACGCTCGCAGGCGGCGGCGTGGTCAAGATGCTCGTCCGAATCGCAGGTGAGTAGGGTGACGTCATGAACGGCAAGAGGCTCGGCCAGCTGCCCATCAGCCGCGAGGAACTCCTCACCGAGCTCGAGCACACCCTCACTGAAGGCGACTTCGCGCCCGGCGACCGACTCCCCTCCGAACGAGCACTCTCCGAGACCTACGGCGTGTCACGTCCGGTGGTACGGGAAGTCATCCAACGACTGCGAGAGCGCGGGCTCCTCCATGTCGCTCCTGGCAGCGGGACCTACCTCCGAGAGCCCAGTGCCCTCGACTGGGCTCGCCCCTTGGACGCTGTCAGCCGACGCAGCGGCACCACAATCCGCCAACTCGTCGAAGCCCGCGTCATGCTGGAGGAGAAGGCCGCGCGACTCGCCGCAGAAAACGCCACCGACGACGACTTCGACAAACTGTCACGAGCACTGGACGCCTTCAACTCCCCCGGAGGCATCATCGATCGAGCCCGGGCCGACATCGCGTTCCACGCACTGATCGCACGCGCATCGCACAACCCCGTCCTCGAAATGATGTTCGGCTCCATCGCCCCCCTCGCCTTCGAAGTCATGCTCCGAAGCCTCGACGACAAAGACGTCATGCGCGAGGGCGCACCCCTCCACGAGGACGCACTCCAAGCGCTGAAGGCGCGCGACGGCGAACAAGCGGCCGCGCTCATCGGTAAACACATCCGCCTCGCTGCAACGCTCTTCGGAGACGACTACGAGAAGTCCGTCGAACGAGTCGCACGAAGCAAAGTACAGGCCCTTTTCGGGCCGAACGCCTCCCTCGAAGAGGTCGTCGCAGACGCACTCTCATAAGCCACACTCTGCTCACCCCTCCAATCACTAGGCCCCATGCGCGCGCCCGCCTATACCGTCACCCTTCATCTGCGCCGACGTTCGAGTTGTCGAACAACCCGCTCGGGGTTGCGCACCCGCATCAAAGTGTCGCGTTCGACCCTCTTCGCAGCTCCTCCGTCCGCGGACGATGACACTGCCACTTGCGTTTCTTTTACACAACCTGGAGACACAACCCTCAAGCGGACGTGTCAAAACACCACGATGAATCAGTTCACTCAAGGAGTTGCGGGTTCGCTCACTAATTCCGCAGAGCGGTGTACGTTCTGTTACATGTCAGCCGATTTCTCACAGCGGTTCAGTGAGTTGTTCCCTCGAGTTCTGCCGAGTACCGCCGACCGCGAAGCTCGCACGCTGCGAGAGACGATCCTGGCTGACTCGCGAAGACGAGTCGCCGGTCAGTTCGCAATAGAGGCCGACGATGGGTCTCTCGAGGGACCGTTCGGGTTGTTCCTCTTCGCCCCCTCCGTCGGTGGCCCGCTGCAGGAACTTGGTGCCAGCTTGCGCACCGCGACCTGTCTGTCTCTGCGTCAGCGCGAGCTCGGCGTGATCGCCATTGCTGCCGCGTTGGACTCGGAGTTCGAACTGTGGGCCCACCTGCCGATCGCCCGCGGCGCAGGGGTGGAGGAGTCCGTGCTTCAGAACGTGATCCATGGGCGCCCCCTGGCCGACTCCCTCGAGCAGGCCCTCGTCGAGTTCTGTCGCGCCGCAGCCAGGGAGGCCGCGCCGACCGCGCAGTTCGAACTGCTGCAGGAGCACTTCGACCGGCGTGCGCTGATGGAGATCATCGCTCTGGTCACGTACTACCGCGGACTAGCGACCATGCTGGCGCTCTTCGGCGTCGGAGCGCCGGACGATCGCTCCTGAGCCGCCCGCCCGCGTACCCGACTCAGAGTCCCGCCCGCACGGGGAGCACCGGGGAGCCCTCGACAATCACGTTCCTCAATGCGCCGAGCCTCTCGATCTCCGCCTCGACCACGTCGCCCGGTCGGAGGAAGGGGAATTCCTCGGCGCTGTGCGTGCGAGAGAGCTCGTTGATGCAGCCGGTGCCGCATGTCCCGCTGCCGAAGAGATCGCCAGGGCGCACGTCGGCCCCGCGCGACGCATAGGCCACCATTTCGGGGAAGGACCAGTAGACGTCGGACCAGGATGCATCGCTGTACCGACGGCCGTTCACCGTGCACGTCATGCGCAGGTCGAAGCCTGTCGCGGTCGCTCGATCGGCGAGCTCGTCGGGCGTCACCACCCAGGGGCCGATCGACGTCGCCGTGTCCTTGCCCTTCACCGGCCCCATCGACAGGCCCATCTCGCGCTTCTGCACATCGCGACCGCTCCAGTCGTTGAGCACGGTGTAGCCGACGATGAGGGGCGCAGCCTCGCTCGACGTCAGGTCGCGGCCGCCTCCACCCAGGATGGCGCCGACCTCGAGCTCGAAGTCGAATTGCTCCGACCCGGGCGTCATGTGCACGTCTCCCGGCCCCTGTATGGCATACGGGTTCGAGAAGTAGAACACCGGGAGTCGATACCAATCCGGGTCCATCTCCAGTCCTCGCCACGCGCGTCCGGCTTTCACGTGCTGCTCGAAAGCGTAGAAGTCTCGGAAGGCGCCTGTGCTCTCGAGCGGCGAGAGGAACTCGATCTCGGCCTGCTCACCGAGCGGCTCGTCGAGCCCCCGTTCCGATACCGCGCCGGCGAGGGACTCGCAGCCGTCGCCGATGAGAGAGCGCACACCGCGCACTCCCCGCACCGGCCTCAGTCCGTCGTCGTGGGCGACGACGAGGTGCTCGGCTCCGTCTTCGACGACACGCACGCGGGCTAGCTTCATGAGGATCTCCTTTGTTCTTCTGACAAGAACACATTCTTGCATCCGAGACAAGAAACCGGAACAATGTATTCCGCCAGACCGTCTGTGATCTGGAGTGCAGAACAGAGTGGAGCACGTCACGCGACTGCTCACCGGAGAGGAGTACGTGCCGTGGATGCGACACCGTGGGGATTGATTCGAGCGATGGGGCAGGTGTCGCTGCGCACAAACGACCTGGGAGCGTCGATCCACGACGCCGTCGACGTGCTCGGCCTGCAGGTGACCGCCGCGGAACGGGGCGTCACCTACCTTGCGGCGTCTGCCGTGCACCACGAACTCCGCCTGATCGAGTCCAGCGAGAACGGCGTCGAATCGCTCGGGCTGATCGCCCGCGACGGCGATGCGTTCCGAGAACTGCGCAGCCGGGTCGACGCGGAGGGGCTCCGCATCCTGCGTCATCGACCAGCGCCGCTGGGTGTCGCCGACAGCTTTGCCTTCGTCGGGCCCGAGGGGTTCGTCTTCGAGGTGATGCACGACATCCAGGACAGGCGCATCGACAGAGTCGGCTTCGGTCCCACCCGCTACGGCCACTTCAACTTCCATCCGACGCAGCCGACCGCGATGAAGGAATTCCTCGTCAGGGTCTTCGGGTTCCGGGTGTCCGACGTCATCGGTGAGGACTACGCCTACTTTCTGCGCTGCAACAGCGAGCATCACGGCATCGCGATCATCAAAGGCGACGGCACGCTGCACCACCACGCCTGGGGGGCGCAGAGCGTGAGTGAGCTCACTCGACTAGGGGACCGGCTGCACGTTCTCGGCAGGAAGCTGATCTGGGGTCCGGTGCGTCATGGCGCCGGCAGCAACATCGCCGCGTACTACGTCGAGCACACGGGCAACGTGGTCGAGCTGTACACCGACATCGAGCACATCTACAACGATCTGCGCGCTCCTGTGTACTGGCAGGAGTCCGACGTGTGGTTCAACGACTGGTCCGACTATGTGCCCGAGGGGTTCCGCCGTCTCGGAGTGCGTCCCGCGGAGGTTGTCGACGGCGTCGCGTGAGCAATGGCGCACTAGGATTCCGCCATGGAGAACTCAGGCGGCGAGCCCACCGATGCGCCCCCATCCTATGCCGTCGAGTCGGTGATGAACGCCGCGCGCATCCTGTTGATGCTGCGCTCCGCCTCCGAGCTGCACGTGGGCGCGGTCTCGGAGGAACTCGGTGTGGCCCGATCGACCGCCCACCGCCTGCTGACCACGCTGCAGTCCCAGGGTCTCCTCCACCAGCCCGCCGCCCGCCGCGCCTACACTCCCGGACCGGCGCTCGTCGAGCTCGGGGCGCGGGTGGTCGGGGCGATGGATCTTCGCGGGCAGGCACGACCCGTGCTCGAGCGGCTCGCCGAGAAAACGGGTGAGACGACGCATCTTCTGATCCTGCGGGGCGACGAGGTCGTGTTCGTCGACGGCGTCGACGGTCGACATGCGATCCGCGCGGCCACGAGGATCGGCGCGTTCGAGCTCGCCCATGTGTCCGCCGCGGGCAAGGTGCTGCTCGCCGAGCTCCCGCTCGCCGAGCTCCATCGTCGCTATCCGCGCAAGGAGCTCACGGGCGGCACCGACGGCGCTGTGCACACGCGCACCGCACTCGAGCGCGAGCTCGCCGAGGTGCGGGAGCGCGGGTACGCTGTGAACGACTCGGAGTCCGAGGCGGGGCTCTGTGCGGTCTCCGTTGCGCTGCGCGATGTCGGTGGTTTGGCGGTCGGAGCGGTGAGCGTCTCCGGGCCGTCGGCGCGGATGAGCGACCGCGTCTCCGACATCGCGGGTGCCCTGCGCGAGGCGCTCTCGTCGCGAGCGGACTGACGAGAGGCCCGGCGGACCTCCCGGGTGTCACCCGGCGAGGTCGTCGTAGATCGCCCGCACGATCGGAGCGAACGGATGCGCCGCGAGCGGGCGTTCGTCGAAGTATTCGTTGTGGCAGATCATGGCGGAGATTCCCGCATCGAGGTCGGCGAAGCCGACCGCTCCTCCGCCACCGGGGTGCCAGAGCACGTTGTCCTTGAACCCCAGCACGTCTTCGTGGTGAGGAACCGCCCCGCCGAGCATGAGACCGCCCTGTCCGATGACCCCCCGGCTGCCGATCATGATGCCGGCCGGCTGACCGCCGTCGCGCGGTTCGAGGAAGGTGCGGATGCGATCGGCCGAGAGCAGCCGCACCCCGTCGACCTCCCCGCCCTGGGCGTAGAGCGACCACAGGCGCGCGCCGCCGCGCGCCGTCATCCACGCCCCGCTCGGGTCGGTGCGGCCCCAGTGATGGGGAGTGTTGAAGTCGTGATCCTCGGTGATCGTGAAATCGAACGGGTCACCGACGAGGAGCTGGCCCTTGACCACCGCGTTGCGCGGATGCTCCGACTCGGGCAGGCGGTGCCAGACCCCGGAGATGCCGAGCGGCTCGTGCACGAGGGTGCGCACCAGGTCGTCGAAGGGAGTGCGGTCCGGCTCCACCCGGCGGGCGATCTCGCCGACCACGTAGCCCCAGGTGAACGCGTGGTACGCCTCTCGCTCCACCGGGTCGGAGCTGGGGGCGGATGCGGCGAGTCGGTTCACCATCCTGTCCCAGTCGTCACCGACCCAGGTCCCTTCCGGCAACCGGGACAGACCCTCGCGATGGGTCAGCGCATCCCGGACGGTGAAGCGGTCCTTGCCCTCGGCTGCGAACTCGGGCCAGACCGAGGCGATGGGTTGGTCGTACTCGAGCAGACCCCGCTCGACCTGACGGTGCAGCGCCGTGGCGGTCGAGACCTTGCCTGCGGAGGCGACGAAGAACACCGTGTCGCGGTCGACGGCGGGCCCGCCACTGCTGACCGTGCCCGCCGCGGCGTCGACGACGAGCTCGCCGTGCCGGTAGACGGCGATCTGGAGGCCGACCTCACCTCGATCGAGGGCTTCGTCCATCGCTCTGCGCAGAGCGGGGCCGGGGCGCGGATCCGTGTCGATGCGGGTGTCGCCCCGGTCGTCGGACGTCGTCGCCATGAGCCACTCCTTCGTGGTCGAGTCATCACGACGGCGGCTGCGCGTCGTTGATGCGACCCTAGTGATCGACGAGTGCGTTTACAAGCGCTTGCTTAACTTTGACGCCCGCTTGACAGAACAAAAGTCGCACAACAGAATTCAACCATGACCGAAGCCGTTCTTCCTCCGACGCTCGAGTCCGATTCTCTCGACGCAGACGTCGTGATCGTGGGCTACGGCCCTGCCGGACAGGTTTTGGCCGCCTTGCTCGGGCAGGCGGGGCACCGCGTGATCGTGCTCGAGAGGCGGCGAGGCCGCTACGAGACACCGCGCGCTGGGCACTTCGATCACGAGATCATGCGAGTGTTCCAGGCACTCGGAATCGCGGATGAGGTCAGCAGGATCGCCGATCCGGCCCACTCCTACGAGTTCCTCGACCCGGACGGGACCGTGGTGGCCCGCCTCCCCCGGGACTGGGATGCACCGTCGGGGTGGGAGGCGTCGTACCACTTCTACCAGCCGGAGTTGGAGGAGATCCTCGACCGAGCGGTGCGGAGCATCCCCTCCGTCGACCTGCGCTTCGACAGCAACGTCGTGGGCGTGCGCCAGGGTGACGGGCGCGTCGGCATCTCCCTCGCAGACGGCAGCACGGTGACGGGGCGCTTCGTCGTCGGGGCCGACGGCGCCAACAGCGCCGTGCGCACCCTGTCCGGCATCGCCACCCAGGATCTCGGCTTCCAAGCGGACTGGATTGTCGCCGATGTGCGCCCGCTGGCCGGTGCGCCCGCCCTCGACATCCCCGACACGGGCCAGGTGCTCAACCCGGCGCGTCCCAGTCACATGGGCCGGGTGTCGGCACGGTACTACCGGTGGGAGTTCATGTTGGTCGACGGTGACGACCGCGAGGAGATCGCGACCCGGGAGGGTGTCTGGCGCCTGCTCGCGCCGTGGATCGGCCCCGAGCAGGGCGAGCTCATCCGTCACACGATCTACACCTTCCGCTCGGTCGTCGCTGAGACGTTCCGGCGCGGAGCGGTGCTGTTGGCCGGCGACGCCGCTCATGTCATGCCACCCTTCCTCGGCCAGGGCATGTGCTCGGGCATCCGTGACTCGACGACACTCGCGTGGATGCTGGATCTCGTCCTGTCGGGCTCCTCAGACCCCCGTCTGCTCGATCAGTACACCGCCACCCGCAAGTCGCATGTCGTCACCTACATCGAGGAATCGGTGCGGATCGGCACCGTGGTGTGCGAGACCGATCCCGGCAGGGCCGCTCAGAGGCGGGACGCGTTGATGTCGGCGACCGAACTCCCGCCTCCCTTCCAGCCCGCGATCGAGGCGGGCATCCGGGCCGGCGACAGGCTGGCGGGCCATCTGGCGATCCAGCCGCGGTTGAGAACGCAAGAAGGCCGAGGCCGCCGCGCGGACGATGTGCTCGGGCACGGCTTCACGCTCGTGAGCCTCGTGCCGCTCGACGGCGCTGTGCAGGCTCTGGCCGATGAGCTGGGCGAGAGGGTGGGTCTGCGCACGGCGGTCCTCGGAGTCGATGTCGAGGAGGATGGCGACACGCTTCGTGCCTGGGCGACCCGGGAGGGCGTCATCGCAGTGCTCGTGCGCCCCGACTTCTACGTCTTCGGCACCGCCTCGAGCGTCGCCGACATCGCCGACCTGCTCGCATCGCTGCACGACAGCCTCTCGGTGGCGGCCCGGTGAGCGAGCCGCTCTCGGGCTTTCTCGCCGCGCTCGACCTGACCGATACCGGGGCTCGGACAAGCGAGGACATCTTCACCGGCCCGAGTCAGTGGATGCCACTCGGACGGGTGTTCGGCGGCCAGGTGTTCGCCCAGTCGCTCATCGCGGCCCAACGCACGGTTGCGGCCGGGCGCGTCGTCCATTCCATGCACGCGTACTTCCTCCGCCCGGGTCGGGTGGACCTGCCGATCACCTTCGCGGTCGACCGCATCCACGACGGCAGGTCGTTCTCGACGCGGCGTGCCCAGGCCTATCAGGACGGGTTGCCCATCCTCTCGGCGATCCTGTCGTTCCAGGACGAGGACGGCGGGCTGGAGCATCAGGTCACGATGCCCGCCGACGTACCCGACCCCGACACCGTGCCGAGTGGCGCGGAGTCGATCGGTGACGACGACCGTGGCCTGGCGAGGTTCTGGGCGACCGGGCTGCCCTTCGACATCAGACACATCCCGTCTCCGGTCTACCTCACCGTCGAGGGCGAGCGTGTCGCCGCGCAGGCCGCGTGGGTGAAATCGACCGGGGCGCTGCCCGACGACCCCGATCTGCACCGCGCGGCGCTCGCATACGCGACCGATTACACCATCTTCGAGCCGGTGCTGCGGCGTCACGGCGTGCCGTGGATGACGCCGGGGCTGAAGAGCGCCAGCCTCGACCACGCGGTGTGGTGGCACCGGGCAGGTCGCGTGGATGAATGGGTACTCCACGTGCTGGAGTCGCCGAGTGCCCGCGGCGGCCGAGGGCTGTCCTTTGGCCGCATCTTCGCGAGAGATGGCTCTCTGCTCGCGAGCGTGGCGCAGGAGGGAATGATCAGGGTGCCGACGCCATGAGTGACAGGACGACCGACGACGCGGGGAAAGCGCGCTCGGCACTGCGACGGGCCATGCCGGTGACCCGCATGCTGGACTACGGCATGGACCACTGGGATGCCACCCACCTCACCGCGGCTCCCGACCACGAGCCGTGGGATCAGGTCGCATCGGCGCTGGGGGAGGCACAGGTGGCACGGGCCGAGCATGCGGCGCGCCGAGGCGACACGGAGACGGCGGTCGCGGGATATCGTCGCGCCACGGCGGCCTTCTACTTCGCGCAGCTCGCGTTCAACTCCGACACGGAGCGCAAGCGTCTGCTCTACGACCGGCTCTCCGAGACCTATCAGGCCGCAGCCCGGTTCGACCGTCGGCTGCGCATCGACCGGTTGTCCATCCCGTGGGGAGGGGGTTCCTGCGCCGCCTGGCTCGTGCGACCGCCCGGCGTGGAGTCCGCGCCCACCGTCGTGATCGTCGGAGGGCAGAGCGGGTGGGGCGCCGCCTTCCACCAGCAGGCCGCGGCCTTCGCCGAGCGGGGTCTGAGTACGCTGCTCCTCGAGGCGCCGGGGCAAGGTGAGACGCGGATGCGAGGAGGGCTGCATCTCGGCTCGGACGTCGACGGTGCGTTCAGCGCTGCCCTCGATGCGATCGAGGCGTTCGGTGGGGCCAGCGGACGGTTCGGCATCTGGGGGAACAGCTTCGGGGGACTGCTCGCGGCGCGCGCAGCGGTTCACGATCGGCGGTTCGCCGCCTGCTGCATCAACGGTGCGGCCGCCACACCGGTGCCGCTGCCCTACCGCGCCGCGCGGGAGCAGACGCACGCCCTCCTCGGCGTCCAGTCCGACGATGCGGCCGAACGTATTCTGCGTGCCCTCTGGCTGTCGCCGCCCGTGGACCGAACCGACGCCGCGGTGCTGATAGTGCACGGGGATGCCGATCCGCTCGTCTCCCGCGAGCAGCAGGAGGTGTTCCTCGGGCTGTCCGATCGGGCGGAGCTGCGTGTCTGGGACGACGGCGAGCACACCATCTACAACCACTCCGCGGAGCGCACGGAGGTCATCTGCGATTGGTTCCGCGCGCGGTTGCGCGGATAGTCATTCGGCGGAGGCTCCGACGATGCGTAGCGCGAGAGTCACGTAGGACTCGGCGACGTACTCGGGGGTCCACTCGCCGGTGCTGCGGAACCATCGGGCCACGTCGAGCCCCATCGACAACAGGGCGATGGTGGTGATGCGCAGGTCGGCGATGGAGAACTGCGCCTCGTCGACGCCCTGGCGCAGCACAGCGGCCACAAGCCCTTCCATCTCGTCGCGCATCGCACCGATCTCGGCGCGATGGGCGGGCTCGAGCGCCGCGAGCTCGCGATTGATGATGATCGCGCTGACGTGCTCGCGGGCATGGTAGGCGACGACACCCCGGATGAGGGCGGCGAGCTGGTCGACGGGACTGTCGAACGATGCGATCGCCGCGTGCGCGACGGCGAGGGCTTCGGCATGGCCATCCTTCGCTATCGCGAAGAGCACTTCCTCCTTCGACGAGTAGTGCACGTACAGGGCGGCCGTGCTCAAGTCGGCCGCCGTGGCGATGTCCCGCGTGGTGGTGCCGTGGAACCCGCGATCCGAGATCGCCGCCACGGCGGCAGCTCGGAGCCGCGCACGTGTCCTCTCGGCCTTCGATGGAGAGACGTCCGCGATCGCCATGGGGCTCCTCCTCGGTGATGGACCGGTCGGCACCAGTTTGTCAGCGATTGCCCTTGACACGTCGGGGAGCGAGCCGACTATCTTATAAATAAGCGGTCGCTTAGTAACATGCATTGACGCCGGAACATCGACTGCTCCCGATGCATCTGCCAATGGAGGAAGCATGCACAGCACTCGTATCACCGGAATCACCGCCGCCACCGTCGCGATCGCCTTTCTTCTGTCGGCGTGCGGCGCGAGCTCCGCACCCACCGAGACCGGAGCTTCATCCGCCGACCTCGGAGCGGCCCAGGCCTCGCTCGCCGAGTATGCGGAGCCGACATCGTTCCCGGTGTCCACCCCGCTCGACGCGCTTCCCACCGGAGCGAAGGTTGCCTACGCGCAGTGCGGCACGCCCAACTGCGTGCTTTTCGGCGACCTGATGGAGACCCCGGCGAAAGCGCTCGGTATGCAGTTCGATCGCGTCGACGCGGGTCTCAGCGCAGACGACGTCGCCACCGCGTTCGACACGATCCTCGCCGGAGACTACGACGCGGTCGTGGTCTCCTCGATCGAGCCGGCGCTCTGGTCGCGGTACCTCGACGAGCTCGATGCCGCTGACGTCCCCGTCATCTCCACCGGGAACAGCGGACTCGACCCGTCGAAGGTGTTCCTCGACGCGGGCAACGCGTCGCTCAGCATCTACGGGGGGCTGCTCGCCGACTGGGCGACGGTCGAATCCGGCGGCACCGGCGAGATCGCTCTCTACGTCACCCCGGAGCTGGCACCCACGCTCGCCATGCAGAAGGCGTTCGACGAGCGCCTCGCCAAGCTCGGATCAGGGGCGACCGTCCGCGTGGTGGAGATCCCCGTCGCGCAGTACGGCAGCACCGCGCCGCAGATCGTCGTCGACGACCTCACCGCACATCCCGACACCGACGTCGCCGTCTTCACGCTCGGCGAGATGGTCGGGGGCCTCCCATCTGCGCTTCGTGCGGCGGGCATCACCGACCTGACGTCGATCCATGCCGGGGCGACCCCGGCATCGCTCCAAGGCATCAAGGACGGCGACTTCACAGCGGGTATCACCGCCGACTTCGGGATCTTCATGTGGACCCTGGTCGACGCGACCGCGCGAGCCGTGGATGGACAGTCCTTGGATCAGCCGGTCGTCGACGACGAACTAGTGATGCAGGTGGTGACCGCCGACGACCTGCCCAACGACAACAGCAAGGGCTGGACCGGGTACCCCGACTTCACCGAGCGCTTCGGCGAACTCTGGGGCGTGACGCTCTGAGCGACCAGACGACATTACCGGGCGGAGAGAGGACCATCGTGCAACCTGTCATCCTCGACGTGCGCGCGCTGCGTAAGCAGTTCCCGGGCACGCTGGCGCTCGATGACTTCGATCTGCAGGTGCGTCGTGGGGAGATCGTCGGCCTGCTCGGACACAACGGCTCGGGCAAGTCGACTCTCGTGAAGGTGCTGTCGGGTCTCTACGAGGCGGATGCGGGAGCGATCCGGCTCGGCTCCGATGGGGCGGACGCCTTTCTGCACGTCATACACCAGAATCTCGGCCTCGTACCGACGCTCACGGTGACCGAGAACCTCGACCTCGTGCGTCGTCAGCGCGCCGGCGGCCTGTGGCCGGTCGGCTCTGACGAGCGCGACCGTGCGGCACGGCTCATCGGGGAGTTCGGAGGCGCCTTCTCCGTGGATGTCCCCGTCTCGCAGCTGACGGCGGCTCAGCAGACGATCGTCGCCCTGGCCCGCGCCTTCGACGGATGGTCGAAGGGCGATCACGTGCTCGTTCTCGACGAGCCGACGGCCGCGCTGCACGGCGACGAGGTCGACGTGCTCCATCGTGCCGTGCGCACTGTCGCCGCACAGGGAGCCGGGATCGTGTACATCTCCCATCGCCTCGGCGAGGTGGTCGACCTGGCCGACCGGGTGGTGGTCCTCCGGAGCGGTCGGGTCGTCGCCCATCGCGACCGCGGGCAGTTCGACCGGCGCACGCTGGTCGACGACATCGCCGGCACAGTCGGCAGCGAGGACTTCCGTCGCACGAGGGCGAGCGACCCAGGCGAGATCCGGCTCGCGGTACGCGGTCTGCACGGAGCCACCGTGCGAGGGCTCGATCTCAACGCGCGCGCCGGCGAGATCGTCGGCATCGCAGGACTGGTGGGCTCCGGCATGGAGGAGCTGGCATCGGTGCTCTACGGAGTCCTTCCCGCCACGGCGGGATCAGTGCACGTCGACGGGCTGCCGCTGCCTTTCGGGTCGCCGCGCAGAGCGATCGGCGCGGGCATGGCGTTCGTGCCGGCCGACCGGAGACGGCTCGCCAGTATCGGGGCGTTCCCTGCCCGCGAGAACATCACCTTGCCGCGGTTGAAGCCGGTGCGGTCGTGGACCGGCGCGGTCAGCCCGGCCCGCGAGCGGGCCGACGTCAGGGGCTGGATGCGCACGGTCGGGGTGCTGCCGAGAGACTCCGAGGAGCGCCGCTTCGACCTGTTCAGCGGCGGCAACCAGCAGAAGATTGTCCTTGCCAGATGCCTGCGCCTGAACCCGGCGGTACTGCTGCTCGACGAACCCACCCAGGGGGTCGACGCCGGCGCTCAGACGGAGATCTACGAGGCTCTCAGCCGATTCGTCCAGGCGGGTTCCGCCGTTCTCGTGTCCTCGAGCGACATCAAGGAGCTCGTTACCGTGTGCGACCGCATCCTCGTGCTGCGCGACGGTGTCGCCGCGGCCGAGTTCAGCGGCCACGATCTCATCGAGAACACCATCGTGCGTGCCGTCGTCGACGACGGGCACGTGTCTGCATCCATCGAACAGGACAGGGCATCATGACGACGGCTACAACTCGGGACGACGGTCGTCGTCGCATCCTCTCCTGGTTCAGCTTCCGCAATGCGAGCGCGCTGTGGGTGCTCGCTGCAATAGTGATCGTGTTCTCGATCACGATCCCCGAGACCTTCCTCTCCCCGAGGGTCTGGTCGTCGCTGCTCGACACCAACACGGTGGTCTGCATCACCGCCCTGGGCCTCGTTCTCCCGTTGGCGGCAGGCGCGTTCAACCTCGCCGTGGGCGCACAGGTGGGGCTGGCGTCGATCCTCGTCGCGTGGCTCCTCGTGCCCGCGGGACAACCGCTCTGGATCGCGATCCCGCTCACCGTTCTCATCGGCGCGGGCATCGGGCTGGTGATGGGACTGCTGATCGTCTACGCCCACATCGACTCGTTCATCGCCACGCTCGGCATCAGCTCGCTACTGGCCGCGTCGATCACGGTGCTGAGCGGTGGACGGCAGATCCTCGGCATGCCGGAGCCGTTGGCGGAGTTCGGCGCCGGTCGCATCGGAGGGCTCACGTTCGCCTTCCTCGTCATGATCGTGCTGGCGCTCCTCGTCTGGTACGTGCTGGAACGCACTCCCCTCGGCCGCCGCATCTACGCCACCGGCGGCAACATCGACGCGGCCCGGCTCTCGGGGGTGCGGGTGGGCGCCGTGACCATCGGCACGCTCGTGGCCTGCGGTGCGATCACCTCGGTCGCCGGCATCCTCGTCACGGCACGCCTGACCAACGCCGACCCGACGATAGGGCCGGCCTACCTGCTCCCGGCTTTCACCGCGGTCTTCCTCGGCGCCACCCAGTTCCGCGGCGGCCGGTTCAACGTCTGGGGCACGGTGCTCTCGGTCTACGTCCTGGCGCTGGGGGTCAAGGGGCTGCAACTGTCCGGTGCGCCGAACTGGATCTCCGACGTCTTCAACGGTCTCGCGCTGCTCGTGGCGGTCGGGCTCGCGTCGGCGGCTCGGCTGGGTGGCCGGCGCTCCGTGCTCGACCGCATCCGCCGCCGCACCGTGCCGGCGTCGCAGCCCGCTTCCGAGGCCTCGCCGGCCTCGGCTCCCGCCACCAGGAAGAGGTAAATCATGGTCGAAGCAGTCATCGTATCGACGGCGCGTTCGCCGATCGGGCGCGCGTTCAAGGGATCGCTCGCCGCGATGCGCGCGGATGAGCTCGCCGTGCAGATGGTTCGAGCGGCCCTCGACAGGGTGCCCGAGCTCGACCCGCGTGACGTCGTCGACCTGATGCTGGGCTGCGGGCTGCCCGGTGGAGAGCAGGGATGGAACATGGGCCGCAATGTCGCGGTGATGCTCGGCCACGACCACCTGCCCGGCACCACGGTGACGCGGTACTGCTCGTCATCGCTTCAGACGACGCGAATGGCGTTCCACGCCATCAGGGCGGGTGATGGCGACGCCTACATCTCCGCCGGGGTGGAGGCGGTCAGCCGATTCGGTGCGGGCACCTCCGACGAGATCCCGGGGCACGACGTGAAGAGCCCGCGCTTCGCCAATGCGGAGGCGCGCACGACCGCGCGCGGCCTGCCGGGCGCGCCGAGCTGGACGGATCCGCGCGAGGACGGCCGGATTCCCGACGTGTACATCTCGATGGGCCAGACCGCCGAGAACGTGCAGCAGGTGCTCGGCATGTCGCGCGCCGAGCAGGACGAGTTCGCCGTGCGCAGCCAGAACCTGGCGGAAGCGCAGATCGCGTCCGGGTTCTGGGCACGCGAGATCACCCCGGTGACGCTCGCCGACGGCACCGTCGTGAGCAAGGACGACGGCCCGCGCGCGGGTGTCACGCTCGACGCGGTCGCGGGCCTGCAGCCGGTCTTCCGCGCGGACGGCACGGTGACCGCCGGGAACGCCTGCCCGCTCAACGACGGGGCGGCCGCGGTCGTCGTCATGAGCGATACGAAGGCGAAAAACCTCGGCCTGACCCCGCTCGCGCGCATCGTGTCGACGGCGGTGACCGCTCTGTCGCCGGAGATCATGGGGCTGGGCCCGGTCGAGGCGATCCCCGCCGCACTCCGCAGCGCCGGGATGTCGCTCGAGGACATCGACCTCTTCGAGATCAACGAAGCGTTCGCGGTGCAAGCCCTCGGCTCCGCACAGCTGCTGGGGATCCCGATCGACAAGCTGAACGTCAACGGCGGCGCCATCGCCGTGGGCCACCCTTTCGGCATGACCGGCGCGCGCATCACCGCCACGCTCATCAACTCCTTGCAGTGGCACGACAGGCAGTTCGGCGTGGAGTCGATGTGCGTCGGCGGGGGGATGGGCATGGCCATGGTCCTCGAACGGCTCTCGTGATCCGACCGAACCCGTTCCTGCCATCGATCACCCACCCAGAAGGAGACCCTCAGTGACGACACCCCCAGTGACCACACCCTCAGTGATGACATCCCGCACCGCCATCGTGACCGGAGCCGCGCGCGGGATCGGGGCCTCGGTCGCCCTGCGCCTCGCTCGCGAGGGCCATGCCGTCGCCGTGCTCGACCTCACCGAGGAGATGTGCGCGGCCACGGTGGACGCCATCCGCGCCGACGGCGGCAGAGCTCTCGCCATCGGCGCCGATGTGGGCGACGAGGCGGCCGTCGCGGCGGCGTTCGACGTGATCGAACAGCAGCTCGGTGCTCCGACCATCCTGGTGAACAACGCCGGCATCATCCGCGACAACCTGCTCTTCAAGATGGCGACGGCGGACTGGGACGCGGTCATGAACGTGCACCTGCGGGGTGCCTTCCTCGTGAGCAGAGCCGCCCAGGCGCACATGACGAGAGCCGGCTTTGGCCGCATCGTGAACATGTCGAGTTCGTCGGCACTGGGCAACCGGGGCCAGGCGAACTACGCTGCCGCCAAGGCCGGTATCCAGGGCTTCACCAAGACCCTCGCCATCGAACTCGGCAGGTTCGGCATCACCGTCAACTCCATCGGCCCCGGCTGGATCCAGACCGAGATGACGGCGGCGACTGCCGAGCGGATCGGCGTGCCCTTCGAGGAGATGCTCACGCAATGGGCCGGCCAGATCCCAGTCGGCCGGGTCGGCCAGCCCGAGGACATCGCGCACGCGGTGTCGTTCTTCGTGAGCGAGCAGGCGGGCTTCGTGTCCGGCCAGGTGCTCTACGTCGCGGGCGGGCCTCTCGATTGACCGCGCGCACGTTCGAGTCGATCGTCGATCTCGCCGCCGCCATCGGAGCGGAGCTCGGCCCCACGCCCTGGCACTCCATCGATCAGCACCGGATCGACACCTTCGCGGAGACCACCGAAGACCGGCAGTGGATCCACGTGGAGCCTGAGCGCGCCGCTGCCGGGCCCTTCGGTGGCACGATCGCGCATGGGTATCTGACGCTGTCCCTCGTCTCGGTGCTCCTCGCCGAGAGCTTCGAGGTCGTCGACGCGCCCGCGACGGTGAACTACGGCCTCGACCGCGTGCGGTTCCCCGCTCCGGTTGCGGCCGGATCGCGCATCCGCGGGCGCACCCACCTGCTCGACCTGAAGGAGGTCGCGCACGGTCGATTGCTCGTGTCGCGGATCACCGTCGAGATCGACGGTGGAACCAAGCCCGCCTGCGTCGCCGACGTCCTCACCCTGTTCCCGACCTGGACGGAGATTCCATCATGACCATCGTGTCGCCCGAAACCAGTCACGCGCTCTCGGCGGATCTCTTCGCCTTCCAGGGCCAGCTCACCGCCGAGGAGCAGCTCGTGCTCGTGGAGTTGCGGGAGTTCCTCGACGAGCACGTGCGGCCGTTCGCCGACGACTGGTGGGAGAGGGCAGAGAGTCCCCGGCACCTGCTGAGACGGTTCGGAGAACTCGGCATCCTCGGATACGGCTTCGAGGAGACCCGGCCGTTCGCGAGCAGTTCGGCCTTCCGCAATTGGATCGGCCTCGAGCTCGCCCGGTGCGACCCGTCGACCGCTGTGCTCGTCGGCGTGCACGTCGGACTCGGTATGGGGTCGATCGCCCTCGGCGGGTCGCAGGAGCAGCGCGCCGAATGGCTGCCCCGGCTCGCGTCGGGGGAGCTGATCGCTGCGTTCGGATTGACGGAGCCCGACCACGGCTCCGACACCGCCCGTGGCCTCGCGACCACTGCGGAGCGACGCGGTGACGAGTGGGTGCTCAACGGCGCGAAGCGGTGGATCGGGAATGGGACCTTCGCCGACGTGATCGTCATCTGGGCCAGAGACCTCGCCGACGACAGCGTCAAGGGATTTCTCGTCCGCACCCCGGCGTCCGGTCTCACCGCGACGAAGATCGATCGGAAGATCTCGATGCGGTCGGTCGAGAACGCCGACATCGAGCTCGTGGACGTCGTGGTGCCCGAGCGGGATCGCCTTCAGCGGGCGAGCAGCTTCCGAGACGTGGCGCGCGTGCTTCGCCACACCCGCCTCGAGTCGGCCTGGCATGCGGCAGGCGTCTCCATGGGGGCGTTCGAGGCGGCGCTCGCCTACGCACAGAGCCGCACGCAGTTCGGGCGACCCATCGCGTCGTTCCAGCTCGTGCAGCAGAAGCTGGCCGATGTCGCCACGAACATCACGGCGACGCTCGCCATCGACATGGCCGCGAGCCGGCTGAGCGACGACGGGCAGCTCGACGAGCAACACTCCTCGCTCGCCAAGGCGTTCGCGGCCGGCCGCCTCCGGCAGTCCGTCGCGCTGTGCCGGGAGATCGCCGGGGGCAACGGAGTGCAGCTCGACGCGGGTGTGGCGCGATATTTTGGGGATGCCGAAGCCATCTACACCTTCGAGGGAACGCATGAGATGAACTCCTTGATTTTAGGCCGGGCACTCACCGGGATTGCCGCTTTCATCTCCTAGAGGTCACCAATGCCCATGGTCGTTCCGAGAATTCAATCCATCACCTCCAACGGGCGGCAGAGGCCCATCCTGCGGATGCTCGGATGAAGATTCTCATCGAGGGAAGAGCACCTGTCACAGGCAGGCACGAGCACGCCGACCAGATGAGCCGTCACCGCTTCATCTGATGGAGTATCCGTGCACGCCTCATCCGCGTCCCGCTACAGGGTCAGCCCGAAAGCCTGTGCGAAGCCTGGCCCGCGCTACGAAGCAGATGATCCCCCAGGGCCGAGATTGGTAGCCACTCCTACCTGTTCCCTGCGGGATTGAGCGGCCACCGATACTGATCGTTATGTCAATACGAAGACGGCATCTTCGCACGTGATTCGAACTGGCCGGTCCCCTCGACCTCCCTCACATTGCAAGGAACCAGAGCCCGCCTGGACGCCAAGAACGAGTGGACTGCATGGAAATCGCTTCGACGCCCTTGTTAGTAAATGACCGCTGATCGGACGTTTCTTTGACACGCTTGACGCACATTCGCGGTTAATGCGAACATTTCGCATATTATGCGGATGGATGAGCCGGGTCAACCAGGAGCGGTTCCTGTCCATCTGCGCGCTGGTATCGCCATCCTGAACGCCGAGGAAAGCGTCTGGGTGGCGATGCTCGACGGGTGGGCTGCACAGCAGGTCACTCGGCTTCTGTCGGCGTCGACGATCGAGAAGCGCCGTTCGATCGCGGTGCGGTTCCTGGCGTTCGCTGGCTGCTATCCGTGGTCGTGGACGGCGTCGATGGTCGATGAGTTCTTCCTCGAGCTCCGCGGTTTGAAGGGCGCGTCCCACGCGACCCTGCTGGGTTACCAGAACGCGTTGCGGATGTTCCTGGAGTATCTGACCGATCCGGCTTACGGCTGGAGCGAGCACTGCTGGGACCGGTTCGGTGACCACCCCGCTCAGGTCTTCCACGAGTGGAACACCGCCCGTCACGCGCAGGCCGCGATCGGCACCCCCGGAAAGCGGCCTTACACCCGCGACGAGATCCAGGACCTGTTCGATTGCGCGGACGACCGGGTGCTCCGCATCCGCCGCTCCGGGTCGAAGGGCTGGATTCCGGCGTTCCGGATCGCGACGATGATGAAGGCCGCCTACGCCTGGGGTCTGCGCCGCAACGAGGTCCGTCAACTCGATCTCGTCGATCTCGCCTCAAACCCTAGGGCACGCCAGTTCGGTGATGTCGGGATCATCTATGTCCGGTTCGGGAAGGCGATGCGCGGCTCTCCCCCGAAGCGCCGCACGGTTCTGACGCTGCCGGAGTTCGACTGGATCGTCGAGTGCATACGCGAATGGAGAACCGATGTCCGGCCGCTGTTCGCGCCACCCGGGTCGACTGCGCTTTGGCCGAGCGAACGCAGCGGCATGGTCGCCGCTGACTCCGTGAGCCGGGCCTTCAACGAGGTCCGCCGCGAGGCGGGCTTGGTCGAGGATCTCGACTTCCATTCGCTGCGCCGCTCTTACGTTACGCACCTGGTCGAGGACGGTTACGACGCCTTCTTCATCCAGCAGCAAGTCGGCCACGAACACGCCTCCACGACCTCTATCTATACCGGCCTGTCCCCCGATTACCGCGCCCGCGTCGTCGATGACGCGATCGCCCGGATGGCCACCCAGCTCACCACGAAGGAAACCTGACCATGCAACGACGAATCGAACACGGCTGGCGGCTTCGGGAGCTGATGGCCGCCCGAGGAATGAACACCATCTCCGACCTCATCCCGCACCTCTCCGATCGGGGCATCCACCTCTCGGACTCGCAGATCTATCGCCTCGTCGGCGGCACGCCCGAACGCATGAACCTGGCACTGCTCGGCGCGATCCTCGACACCCTCGACTGCACCTTCGAGGAGCTCTGCCCGATCACCGTCCAGGCCGTTCCCGACCGCGCCACCGGAACGGTCGACGCCTCGGCGACGAAGGACGCGTTCCGTCCCGCTCGAGCACGGGTCCACCGACCTGAATGAGCCGGCCCCGCTCCCCTGCCGAATGCGTCCGCTGCGGCCGCACGGGGGTTCGGTTCGCCACCACGTGGCCTGAGGGGCGCATCTGTCGACGCTGCTACCAACGCGCCACCCGCCTCCACGGCACCTGCCCGGGCTGCCACGTCAATCGTCTGCTTCCCGGACTGCTCGCCGAGGAACCGTGCTGCGTCGATTGCGCCGGAATCCCCAAAGACTTCCACTGCGCCCGTTGCGGCCGCGAAGACGAACCCGTCCGCATCGGACTCTGCGCCCACTGCTGCCTCACCGACGACCTCACTGACCTCTTCACCGACACCCACGGGCACATCAACCCCACGATGCTGCCGCTGTTCACCGCTCTGACGCAGCAGGCGCACGCCCGCAGCGCCCGGGTCTGGTTGATCGTCAACCCGCACACGAAGGCACTCATCCGAGATCTCTCCCGCGGCGTCGCGCCACTCGAGCACGCCACCTTCACCGGACACAGCCATCCGAGCAAGGTCGCGTTCCTCCGGGAACTCTGCGTCGAACACGGCCTCCTCGACCCTGTCCACCTCGACATCGAACGATTCCAGACCTGGCTCGACAGCAAACTCGCCGGCGCCGAACCTGACGACGCACGCCTGCTGAGGCAATACGCCCGCTGGGTCCACCTCAACCGCATGCACCACCTCGCCACCACGGGCCAGCTGAAGAAGGGCACCTTCCTCTCCGCCAAACAATCAACGACCGTCGCCCTCGAGTTCCTGCGCCACATCCGAGACCGCGGCCACTCCCCCGCGACCTGCACCCAGACCGACATCGACGACTGGCTCATAGGCCCCACCACCCGAAGTCTTGCCCGCGGCTTCGTCCGCTGGTCCGTCAGCCACCGCCACCTCCCCTCGCTCGAGTTTCCCTACCGAGTCGCGAAGGCGGAGCCGATCATCACCCAGCAACAACGACTCGACCACATCACCCGGCTCCTCTCCCCCACCAACGCCCTCGACCCGGACGAGCGCGCCGCAGCCCTGCTCCTCCTGCTCTATGGGCAGCCACTCGTCCGCATCGCGCAAATGCGGCTGCACCAGCTCACGGCCACCGAAACGGCGATCATCGTCGCGTTCACCGGCGACGTCCTCACCATTCCGTCACCGTTCGACCGTGTCATCCGAGAACACCTCGCCGCGCTGCCCCATCAGACAACATCCGCCCACCGCGACAACCAGTGGCTTTTCCCCGGCGGCCGACCCGGCCAACACCTCCACCAGGGCACCCTGATGAACAAGCTCCGCAACGCCGGGGTCGACCTCCGCGGCGCCCGCAACGCCTCCCTTCGAGCCCTCGTCCTCGAACTGCCCGCACCCGTCGTCGCCGACTCCCTCAACTACAGCTACCAAGTCACCGACAAGCACCGTCAGAACACCGGAGCCACATTCGCGGACTACGTCTCCAGACGCCCCTCCCCCAACACCGGCACCAGCACCAGCACCGCTTGATTAATACAGCAGACACTGTATTAATGGGCTCATGCTCACGATCAGCACGCGCCTCGACGTCATGAACAGGCTCGGCCGCGCCATGGCCGACCCGACCAGATCGCGCATCCTGATGCTCCTGCTGGACCAGCCGGCCTACCCCGCGGAGATCGCCCAGCAGCTCGAACTCACCCGTCAGAACGTCTCCAACCACCTCACCTGCCTCCGCGACTGCGGCATCGTCGTCGCCGAACCCGAAGGCCGGCAGCACCGTTACGAGATCGCCGACGCCCACCTCGCGAAAGCACTCAACAACCTCGTCGGAGTCGTGCTCGCCGTCGACGCCTCCGCCCCCTGCAACGACGAAGCCTGCACCGTCCCCGGCTGCTGCGAGGTCACCCTGTGACCACCACAACCGAACGCCCAAACCATGACCGAAAGGCGGTGCTGCAGAAGCGCATCCGCCTGATCGTCGCCATCACGATCGGCTACAACCTGATCGAGGCGATCATCGCGATCGCGGCCGGCACCGCAGCCTCATCCGGAGCCCTGATCGGTTTCGGCCTCGACTCCACAATCGAAGTGCTCTCCGCTGCAGCCGTTGCTTGGCAGTTCACCCGCAAAGACCCCGAGCGCTGGGAGAAGGGCACCCTCCGCGTCATCGCTCTCGCGTTCTTCGCTCTCGCCCTCTACGTCGGCGCCAACGCCATCCTGACCCTCACCCAAGCGGTCGACATCGAGCACAGCACCGTCGGGATTGTCCTCACCGCTCTCAGCGTCGTCATCATGCCGTTCCTCTCGCTCGCGGAACGACGCACCGGACGCGAACTCGGCTCCGCGACAGCAATCGCCGACTCGAAGCAGACGCTGATCTGCACCTACCTCTCGGCCGCCGTCCTCATCGGCCTCCTCCTGAACACGCTCTTCGGATGGTGGTGGGCCGACCCGATCGCCGCTCTCGTGATCGTCATCTTTGCGATCCGCGAGGGCATCCAAGCCTGGAAGGGCGATGCTTGCGCCACCTCAGTCGGCATGCTCCTCGAGGACGACGACCACAAAGACGAAGGCCACCACCACTGAGGGCTTCGGGGTCACCGCAACTCTGTCAGCTGCCCCAAAGGACGCCCAAACGAACAGAATTCGCCGGTCACGAATCCGCCGGGGCACCACATCGGTGCGCGTTAACGAGTCGAGCCTGACCAGGGACTCGTTCATGATGTAGAACGCATGGCGCCCTGCTGCCGCATTTGCCTCCGCGACGCCACGGCGATGAGGGTGAGTCACCCCGTCCGCGCCTGTCAAGGGGCCGCGAGTGTCTCACTTCCACAGTTGTATATGCGAACGGATGTTTGGGTTGTTGTAGTGGCTTCGGAGACGTTCGCGGAGATTCTGGGCGTCTATCTGGATGAGCTTGACGCCCTAGAAGCGGCCGCGCACTACACTGCCCTTTCCCTTCATCAACATTTCTTTTGCCTGTCTGGCATGAGATTCGGGTGCGAGCGTGAGGCGCGCAGTGCCGACGGTGCCGGGCGAAATAAGCCCCTGGGCACGTTCGGGACGGTCGGAACGGAGTGCTGGAAGCGAGCTACCGTGAACGGCCAGACAGGTGAAAGCCGCGTTTTTCCCGCGCCGCTTAGTGGTGCCTTATGACGACCGCTGCCACGGCCGCGGGGTGTTCTGGAGCTGCCGCGCGCGGTGCGCTTTGCCCTCGGTGGGGTGGGTTCAGTCGTGTGGGTCATTGCCGATGGCTCCGGTTGGTCCGGGAGGGAGGTTGCGTCGTTGCTCGAGCCAGATGTGGTGTCATCGAAGCGCGGAGCTCACGGCGGAGCGGATGATCCAGTGCAGGAGGTAGAGGATCACGGCTGCGGTGACGAGGGTGAGGGCGATAGCGGTGATGAGTGAGCCGGCGGTGTCGGCGACGAACACGGTGTGCTTCTTTCTCGTGCTGGTCAGTTGGTGGTTAGTTGTCCGTCGGTGAAGCCGACGTCGATGTGGAGGTGGTTGCAGCTGTCTTCGAACTGGGTGAAGTTCGTCGTGGACACGGTGGCGCCGGCGGACGCGCGGCAGTCGACTTGGCCGACGCGGGCACCTGCGGGCATGACGGGGTCGAGGGCGGTGATGAGTCGGATGGAGTTCCCGTCGGCGCCGGTGACGCCTTGCCCGTTGAGGCGGTAGAAGTCCACGGCGAGTCCACCCCCGTTGAAGTAGTGGGAGGAGGCGGTGCCGGCGCCTTCGATCTGCCCGGTGCATTTTCGGTTGATGTCGGAGACCCCGACTTGGTCGAAGATCTGCAGGGCGAGGACGAGCACTTGGAGGATGCGGACGTCGACGCCGCAGTCGGGCACGGTCTGGCCTTGGGCGATCCACCGTATTTCTTTGATGTGGTCGGGGGTGGAGCCGATGAGGCGGCCTTGGTCGGCGGCGTCGACGAGCTGCTGCGCGAGCTGCACTGCGTCGCCGCCGATCGCGCACTCCCCCGCTCCCCCGGTTGAGAGGAGCGTCTGCACGACCTCGGTCGCGGGTATGTAGAACGGCGTGTAGTAGTTCGGGTCGGCGTTGATCTGCACGGCGTGCGCGGCCAGGGTGGGCGCCATCGTCTCCCACTCGTCGACGCCCATCAGGCGGGTGAAGAACGCGGTTGCTGCCTTGTGCGGGTCCATGCGGTCAGCAAGGGGACCATAGCCGCGTTCCTGCTGCTGAAACAGACCGACGGAGTCAGCGACGGTGCCGTCGGGGTTGATGGCATTGTCGCCGTGGTCGAGGTTCCGGAGTGTGGACTCCCCCATCGCGGTCATCACCCCGATGGTCTGCGCCGTGGTGGGGAGGCCGAGCTCGGCGGCGGCGTTCATGATGATGCCTGCGTTCTCGAGCTGCTCCCCCGAGTACCCGGCGACTGACTGGCCGCCTGCGGCTCCGGGGTCGACGACTCCGGAGCCGCAGCCTGCGGACGCGCCGGGGGCCATGCCGAAGAGCACCGCGGTCGCGGTGAACGTCACAACGGTGACAGCGGCGAGGGTGGGTAGTTTCCAGCCCATACGGCTTCAGGCGAGGGCGCCGGCGGATCGGAACGCTTCATCGGTGTCGGTGATCCTGGTCTCCCACGGGGACCGGATGTGCTGCACGAGTGTTTCCGGGCGGGAGGAGTACTTGAAGATATGGTGCCCGTCAGCGAGGCGCTCGATCTGGCCGGCCGTGTCGGCCCCGAACCCGAACGTTCCGGCGGCCCAGAGGGCGTCTTCGCGGAGGGTTTGCCGGTGCACGTGCACGGTCTGGGCCTCTTGGATCATGGCCATGCCAGGCGATCCGGGCGGGATGTCGGTGCCTTTGTGGAACACGAACACGTTCGACAGGCCCAGGCCTCGTGAGAGTTTTTGGTTGGAGCGGGCGAGCTGCGCGGAGGGGCCGGCGGCGATGTGCCAGCCCTCTTCGTAGAGGCAGTTGGTGGCCCATCCCCGGTCTTCGCGGAGCCGACCAAGAAGCCACATGTGTCCGATCGCCATCACCGCCGGCACCGCCGGCCCCTGATCGGGCAACTGGGAGATATCGAATGCGGTGAGCTTCCCGCGAAGGTCGACGTTCTTCGACGTCTCGCCGTCGAGGAGTCCGCCGTAGTCCTGCAGGAGCGTGTTCAGGGTGAACCGCACCGACAGGCCCGCCTGATGCAGAGCGTCGATTGCTTGGGGCGAGAGGCCGTCGTAGTCGGTCATGTCGGCGACGCGGGAGAGGTTCGGGAGGACGTCGGCGAGGGTGGGGGTGCGGCCGTCCTCGCGTTCGGTGACGGTGCGGCGTAGCGCGGCACGGAGGGATTCTTCTTCCCATTCGTTGAGGGCCTGGTCTTCGCGGGCGAGGCGGGCGACGACGTTCAGGAGTTGCATCTGCCCGGTCATGCCGGTGCCGCGGCTGACCATCGGGTCGAGGAGGTTCAGGCGGGTGCCGGTGCCGTCGACGGCGAACTTGATCGGTTCGTGCCCATACGCGCGGGCGAGCTCCGCGTACTCTCCCTCTCCCCCGCGGTCCTTCTTGTCGAACACGCACGCCCGCCGCCGGTTCAGCAACAGCGGCCTAATCACGTACACGGTCTTTGTCAGGGACGATTTCCCGGAGCCTACGTCGCCGATCACGACGACGTTCGGGGAGGAGACGAGGCGGGGTGTGGCGTTGTAGGCGGTGACGGGGTCGTGGGCGATCATCGTCCGCGACAGGACGTCCCGCCCGATGACGACACCGTTGGTGCCGGTGGGGGCGCCGATGATCGCGGTGTTGAGGATCTCGGCCTGCCGCGTCGATGTCGGAGCGCCCGGAAGGGCGGGGGCGTAGAAGCCTCGGCGAGCTGCTCCGAGCTTGGTGCGGAGTCGGGCGCCGGGTTGCTGCCAGGGGATGATCTCGCGGGCCTCACCGGTGGTGGTGTCGATCCGCGCGGCGGTCTCGACCGGCGGCGCGAACGCCCGCAACACCGGAAGCGTGTGCCAGCGCCGCGCTGCGACGGGTGCGGCATGTGAGGGTTCGGTTTTGGGGGTGGTGTCGGCGTGTGTACTCACAGGGCTTCCCTTTCGGTCTTGCCCGCGAGGGCGTTCATGAACCGTGACCCGACCGACACCCGGCCGGGGGTGAGGCCACGGCCGATAGGCCAGGTCGTCCCGGACGCAGCGGCCTGGTAGGAGTCCTGCCACTCGAGCCGTTCGATGCCGAGACCTGTCGCGCAGGTCTCCTCGAGCGCGCGGGAGGCGCGCATCAGCGCGTCTCGGTCACGTTCGGTAATGGTGACGTACCCGATCCAGGTACCGCCGTGGTGTGCAGATCCGTGGGCCAAGTCGCGGGCACGAACCTTCGCGGCCGACAGGTTGGCGGCCGTCTCATCGTTCTGGACACGTCCCTTCTGGACGTCATCGAGCGTGTCTGCGTTGTCCCGGGTGACGTCTTTCGCAGTCGCTGCTTTCGCCTCACCCTTGGGGACGAGGTGAAGGTGGAAGGAGAGCGTACGGATGAAGCGGATGTCGGAACCGGTCAGGAGGTCCAGGGCCCAGAGTTGACGGCGGGCGCCCATGGCCATGTTCTCCGACCGGATTGCTGCCGTCCTGTGCCACCACTGCACGGGGTTACCCATGACCGGGTCTGCGTCGTCGACGACGTGCGCGGAGTACTCGTCATGCGATCTGATCCCGACCCTGGCGGGGTCGACTCCTTTGACGTGGTCGATTGGTCGGGACGGGTTTTGCTGATGCAGCAGCACAGCCGTGAGCCGACGTGCGGTGAGGGCCTCGACCTGGCCTACGCGCGCTTCAGTGAGGCCGCGGAGCGCGGACGCTATCTCTTGCCGCATCAGCAGACGCCAACCGTCCCGGCCGGCTCCGTACTTGGCGGCAGTGTCGTGGAACGCGGGGGTGAGGGGCCAGGAGATGGTGAAGTAGTGGCGTTGCACCATGGCGTCTTCGCTGTTCAGCCGCAGCACCGTCTCATACGATGCGACGGCTTCGGCGGGGGCGTCCGGGTCGAGGGCGGAGAGTACCCAGAATTCCTGCATCGCCGAGTCCGCCGGCAGCACCCGCGTCGTCATCTGCACATCCCCCACCAGGTTCATCGGTGTCGCCCGGGAGGCGAGGAACATGCCGAACGCTTCGGCGGCGCGGCGGAGTTTCGCGGACGACTCCGACCCCGACACCTGCCCGGTCGCACTGAATGTCACCGACAAGTACGGCTGTTCACCGAGAGGGGCGTGCCAGGCGATGCCGGGCTCGTTGGGCCCGCACTGCAGCCAGCCCATCCCGTCCGCACCGTCCGGGTTCCCGCGCATCGCCGTCAGTGCCCGCGCGGTCGCCCGCTTCTCCGCGCGGCCTTTGGCATGGGCGGCGGCCTGTTCACGCTGGTCCCACTCGGCAACATCGAATGGTTCGAACGCGTCCGTGCCCGTCTTGACCCTCGACCGCCACCTCACACGCTTCGTGCGCCGGTCCAGGATCGACCCGCGGTGGGTGCGCTGGGTGAGGAAAAACACCGTCAGCCCGCCGACGAGGCCGATGGTGAGACCCCAGATGCCGAACAGTGGGGTGAGGAGCAGCATCGCGAAGAACGCGGCGCCGAGGCCGATGATGCGGGTTCTGGAGACGGTGCCGCCGAAGAAGGACCGGTGTGCGGATTCGCCGCCAATGTGGCGGGCGGTGTCGCTGTGTAGGTCGGTGCTCACAGGCCCTCTCCTTCGTCATCCATCGTGTCCAGCGACTGCTGCGCGGCCGCGTCCGTGAACTCGACCGCCTTCTCGCCCACCTTCGCTCCGGCAGCGATCGCACCCGCAGCGATCAACGTCGGGACACCGATCACCGCCCCGGCACCGGTCGCGGACTCCCCCGAGCCGACAGCGGCGGTCCCGGCCGCGATCCCTTCTCCCGCACCTGCCACACCAGCTGCAGCGCCGGATACGCCAGCCGCTGCGCCACCGGCGGCCGTTCCGACACCGCTGGATGCGGCGCTGGTTCCCGCTGAGCTCGCACCGGTTGCCGGGCCGGCCACGGCGCCGGTGAAGCCGCCGACACGTTCGGCGGCCGCCGCACTGAGGCCCCCGCTCCCTGCCCCGACGACGGCGGGCGCTTCGGCCGCAGCAGGTGTGGCCTGGGACGAGCTCGTAGGCGCGGCCTGCTGGATGACCTCGGGGTGTTGCTTCTCGGTGACTGTGCTGAGACTGTCTGATCCCCACGAGCCAGGATTCTTCCCAGCTCCGTTACTCCCACCGGTTCCCAGGGGGATGACCGGCGCGAAGCTCTTCAACAGCAGGGGTGAGAACGCAGCGATGAACAGCGCGATGACAGCAACGACCAGGTTGACGAGGGATTTGAGGGAGGCGTTGTTCCCGAAGGTGTTCACGCTCGAGCCCATCATCTGAAACGCCACCCCGAGCAGAAGGAACAACAGCGGGTGGGAGGCGAGGATGCCGACCCAGAGGCCGACGACGCGCAGGCCGAAGCGGCGGTGATTCTCGTCGATGATCCACACGATTCCGAGTGGCACGATCACACCCATGAAGTAGAGCGCGACGAGCTGCACGATCAGAATGCACAGGACCAGCAGCAGTCCGATCAGCATCAGCACCATGAGAATCGCGGCGACGGGCACTCCCCCGGCCATGCCAGTCGGGTCAGCCTCGTCGAGCATGGTCTGGAACCCGTTGATGGTGTCGTCGACACTGCCTGTGATGCCCCAGCTCATGAACACATTCGAGAGAGAGTGGAAAAAGCCGACAAGCATCCACCCGATCAGTGGCCCGAACATCGCCCCACCCAGGAACAGGGGCGTGTAGAGGCCAAGGGACCCTGCGAGAGCCCGTCCGGACTGGTGGCCTCGTGCCGTGCGCACGAGCTGCGCGAGCAAGATGACGATCATCACGAGGATCGCGGTAGCGAAGGAGATCGCGTAGGCGCTGATGAACCAGTCGACCGTCAGATCGGGCAGGGTTGCGGAGGTGAGCGCCGGCAGCAGGTCGTTCGCGAGGCTCTTCGAAGCGTCACGCATCGCCTCGAACGTCTTCCCCCACGGATCCGAGAAGAATCCGAACACATCGCGCCCGCCGTTGATGGCGTCGCCGATGCCGTCAGAGGCGCACTCGAACGGGTTCGTGCATTCTGGCTTTTCTACAACCATCAGCAACCTCCAGTGAAGGTGGTGCCGATCGCGTAGAGGTCCTGAGTGGAGCGGGAAAACGACCCACCTTCAAGCTTCCACATCCCGCCTTGCCACACGAGCTCAAAGGTCGAAACCGATCGGAGCTGCGGGCTGAGCGCGCCGTCGATGACGTACGCAGAACCGATGGAGATTTCAGCTCGGTTGGCCTCCGCAGACTCGACATGCCAAACGCCGGGAACCGTGGACAGGTAGAACTCAGTCCCGTCCGGAACCACGCCTCGCGACGGGTTCGGATTGGCGGCCGCCGCGCTGGCGAGGTCAGCGAACTCGGGAGAGGCCGTTGATGCGACGATCGCGTCACCCACTTGGTTCGCTTCGGCGCTGTCAGGGCCCGGGTAGCGGAAGGTCCAGCGGACCATTGCCGCGGCGACTTCGACGGCCCCGTTGGTGGTGTGTGGTGCTGCTGCTTGTGCGGCGAGGAGCATGTCCGCGTCTCTGCCGGGGCCGCCGAGACATCCCGTGGGCTCTGCGTCGGTCACGAGGGTGCTGGTCGGTGTCGGCGTCGGTGGTGGTGCTGCGTCGACGGGGACGTCCGTGGGTACGGGGCGGAGCGTGACGACGAGCACGATCACGGCGGCGGCGATGACGGCGGCGCCGGCGAGGAACCAGGGCCAGATCCTGCGCGGCGGGCGCGCTTCGGTGCGGGCCACGCGGGTCAGCTTCCGAAGACGGCCAGGATCGCTCCCACGATGACGGCGAGGGCGGCGAGGATGCCGAGCGAAATCCCCGAGACGAGCGCACGGGTGCGACTGGTTTTGTACTCGACCGGGTTGCTTCCAGCCGAAGCGGTGGCCATGGATGCGACGTTGATCAGAAGGAAGACGATCGCGCAGATGATTGCCAGACCCCACAGGCCGGCAAGGACTTTCTGCCAGAGGGCGGTGAACTCGGCACCGAAGATGGAGAAGTCCGGGATGACGCCTTCGATGGGGTTGTCGATCGCTAAGGCGCGGGTGATGACGCTCATGAGGTTGCTCCTTCTGGCCTACTTGGTGTTCTTCTGGATCGTTTGGATCACCGCGGCAGCGGCGGCGGTAAATGCCGCCCTAGTGGCCGGGGCGACTTTGCTGAGGGTGATCTGGCCGCGTTCGGCGATATGGGGGTCGTAGGGGATCGTGAACATTCCCCCGACTGCGGCCCGGTCGATGATGTTGTCCAGACGTGCGACCAGCTGCGGGTTTTCCGGGCGGCCATCGACGAGACGGACGATGATCGCCGTGTTTGCCAGCTGCGCGCCCTTGGGTGACTCGGAGCGGAGGCGGTCGAGCATGGCGATGGCCTCGAGGACGACATCGGCGGAGTTCAGGACCGGCACGACGAGGGCATCCGTGGTCTCGATCGCTCCGGCGAATGCCGAGCTGGTGGGTTGGTTCCCGGAGTCCATCACCCTGATGGCGTAGAACTCGTCGATCACTCGTGCCGCCGCCACGACGTCGTCACGGGTCAGCGGGGCCCGGTTCCCGACGGAGCCGATGATCGAGGCGTAACTGGTCTGTGGAGCGGTGTAGCCGGCGAGTTGGCCGGCGCTGCGGATGCCAGCGGCGTCGCGCACCAACTCAGCGACACCTCGGTTGGGGTTGCCCTCGGCACGGAATGAGAGCGTTCCCCGGTCGTCCGAGACCTCGAGGACCGCGACGGAGCCGCCGCGGATCGTGGCGATGAGCCCGCCAAGCACGATCGACGTGGGCGTCTTCCCGCTCGAGCCCTTTGGGTTGGCCACGAGGACACCGACCGCTTCGGTGCCGACGAACTGCCGAATGATGGTCTCCCAGTTTCCGAGCTCAGCGGCAGCAGCGAGCTGCCGCTGCTCCCCCGCTCCCGGGGCCACATGCAAGCCGAGCTTGTTCAACGCGCCGCGCCACCCTTGGGTGGCGGACGGAGCGCGTTCGATCGTGCTGATGACCGCCAAGTCGTCTACCGGCTCCGGTGCGAGCTCAGCTTGCAGCTCTGCGTCGGTGATCGGACCAGCATGAGCTCCTATCGCGCGAACGGGTTCCTCGTTGGCTTCCACTGCGTCCACGATCTCGGTCCGCGCGCCTGCTGACTCAGCCTCCGCAGGCACGACCCCGGGCACCGCGTGCAGCGCGGTCGTGGCGCTTGCCTCCTCGACGTAGCCAGCCGCTTGGAAGGCGCCTGAGAAGTGCGATGTGCGTGAATCGCTGACAGGTTCTGAACTCATCTTTGGGACTCCAAGTCTCTTTCGTACGCATGAAAGTGATAGCTGACCGAAAAGGCTTGCCCTCGAGCGGGACCACCTTTCGAGCTGCCGCAAGGTGACCGACAGCTCGCTCGGTGGTCTCTGAACCGATCCTGCGGAACACCTATGACCGGATTTACTGGTGTTTCTCTTGTAGTCGCCATCGATGACACCCCCCGTTGTGGTTACGTCTCATCAGGGTAACCCCACCCATCGACATCTGTCGCCATTTCGGCAGCTTGTAATTCGACTAAGAGGTAATGCGACGTTACCTTGGGCAGGCCTGGGGACCTACCTTCTCGGCCATCGAGGTGGCAGAAGGGGTCGGGGCACAATGGAGGTATGCCGAGCAGACGTGAACCGTCCGACATGCCCGAGCGCGCTGAGGTCGCGTATCGCTCAATCTCCGGCAGCTCGCGCATGATGACGCTGCGGTTTCTGCTGGATCACCCGAAATCTACCGTGCTGCAGATCGCGGCAGCGACGGGCGTCAGCCCAGCCTCCGCGCGCGTGTCGCTCACCGACCTCGAGGCGGCCGGCTACGTCACGGCCGATGTCGACGGCCACCGAAATGGCCGGACTGTCCGCTACTCCGCAGACCGCGGCAAGTTCGTCGACGACCTCAGCCTGCTGTGGTCATGGATGGTCCGCTGAACTACCGATCTGACCGACGCTGTGCGCGTCAGCGCCACTCCCCCGCTGGCGCGGAGCGTCTGGTGCCAAGACCGGCAGCCACATCGTAGTTCGCTTCCGGCGCTCCGTTCCAACCTCCTCGAACGCGCCCCTCCGGGGCTTATTTCGCTCGAGGAGCTCGGCACTACACACCTCCCACTCACTCTCGATGCTCGTGCCGGTTTTGGCACTTCGGAATGTCAGGGAGGAGGCATCATGGTCACCGTTTACGGCAAGGCCGATTGCCCACAATGCGCAGCGACACGACGGACGCTAGAGATCAAGGACGTTCCATACGAGTACGTCGATGTCGATCTCGACCCTGCAGCTGCAGACGTCCTCCGTTCCCGCGGGTTCCATCAGATGCCCGTCGTCGTCGCTGGCACGACTGTATGGAGTGGCTTTCGGCCCGACCTAATTGTGGGAGAGTCGCGCCGACGTGAGGCCGACAATGTATCGAAGGACGGGGTTAATTCTGTCTAGACGTATTTATCGCTGTCGCTTCATTCGGGTTCGGAAGGCCTCGTCGATGAAGTCGACCATCGTCATATCGTTTTGAGCCAAGAAGCGGTCGACCTCGTCCCTTAGGTCAATCTCGATTTTCGAGGAGAACGGTTCCATTCGTCGGCGGGATCGGGGCCGTCCCGGTCCGCGCCTCACGACAGGCTCCGATGGGGCCTGAATCGAATTGTCCTCTGGCTCAATAGCCGGAACCCCTTGTACTTCTGCGTCATGGATGGCGGCCCCCTTGTCCCCCACTTCGGAAGCGGGCCGGGTTTCCGACGTGGTTGACGGATCAGTTGGGCGGGTGAAGGCGTCCACGATGTCTTCTCGAGGCGCCTTGGTCAGGGACCGACGTTCCAGTTTCGCCATTATTTGCTCCGCTCAATCTTGCGTGCCAGTTCCACGAAGTGTTCGACCAGGTGCATTGCTCCCCTAGTGCTGACTTTGGTTAGTGGCGTGCCTGCGCTCTGCGAGTCCGGGATCGCGGTGCGCAGCGGCAGGATCGGGTCCAGCACGAGCTCGCCAAATGTCTCCTGAATCTGCTGCACCTGGAATGCCTGCTCAGCGGTCTTCGGATTGGTCTGAAACTTGTTGATGACAATGCCGCCGACCCGAAGTCCCGGATTGAGGTAGGAGGCCTTCTGTACCTTCTCGACGGTGGCCAGGTACTCCTGTACGCCGCGCACAGAGAATCGGCCTGGTTCCGTCACTACCACCAGCGTGTCAGCTGCAATCAGTCCATTCAGCGTCAGCCGCCCAATAGCCGGCGGCGTGTCAATCAGGATGTGGTCGTACTTCGCCAACTCCCCCGCGCCGGCGATGGCACCCTTAAGGCGCTGCTCGGGTGCAGTTAGCTGCTCGGTATCGATCCGAGCAACATCCGAGGAACCGGGAACAACGTCGATATGTGGCCACTCGCTCGCCACCACAGCCTGGCCCAGGGTTCCGTCCTCGCCCGCGTAAAGCACGTCGAAGACGTTGTATTCGCCCTCCACCCCAAGTGTGTCGGTCAGGTCGGCTTGGGGATCGACGTCGACCAGCAGCACCTCTCTACCGAGTAGCGCTAGGCCCTGAGCCAACCCCAAAGTCACTGATGTCTTGCCGACACCGCCTTTGCGGTTGCCGACTGCTGTGACTTGCGTCATCCACGAGCTCCTCTCTTACTCTTCGCAGCCTAACGGCGATTGATCTGACCATCTGTATAGACATACGTCTTTCCCTCTTTCATTCATTCCGCCTTTCCGTTCTTACGTCATTACGTCCTTGCGTCTTTCCGCCTTTCCGCCATTATTTCTATCTGGACGTATTTATCTCGCATTTCGACGCCACGCGGCAATCACGTCTCGAGTAAATAATTACGTCAAGCCATAATGATTAGGCAATCATCAGCGGGGGAGCGCGAGGGGGCAGAGTCCCCCCGCCGACGTCCCTCAGTCCTCCAGCTCGTCGTCACCCGCCAGGGCGTCCATGATGGCGTCGGCGGTGCGGAGGACGCGGTTGGCCGTCGCGCGGATCGTGTCGGTGTCGCCGTCGGCCCACCCGGCGATATAGCCGATGCTGTATGCGCTGGTGTCGAACCCGAGAAGGCCGGCGACGACGTAGGCGACGCTTTCGGCTTCGGTCTCGGCGATGCCGCGGTGTTCAGCGTAGTCCTCGAGGTCGTCGACGTGCTCGAGGAGGATGTGCGCGGTTTCGTGGATGAGTGTTTTCGCGGTGTGTTCGGGGGAGAGGTTGGCGTCGATGGTCACTGTACGATCGGCGGGCCTGGCATATCCGTTCGTGTCGCCGGGGATCGGTTCGTGGCGCACGTCCCAGCCTTCACCGGTGAGGTAGTTGGTGAGTGCGGCGGAGAAGCCGTGGTCCTCGACTCCGGTGAGGGGCCGTACGAGCTGCATTGGGTCGGTCTCGCCGTCGATGACGTCGGTTTGGCTGATGTCGAAGACGGACAGGATGGGGAAGCGGCGGGTGATGGTTTCGACCTCGTCGCCGTTGTCGTCTTCTTCGGTGGTCTTCTTGGTGGAGTAGCCGAAGATGCGGATGGCGCGTTCGCCTTTGCGGACTTGGCGGCCGAGTTCCTGCCATCTCCGGAATCCGGCGACGCGGGAGGCTTCGGGGCGTTGGGAGAGGATCAGCAAAACGTTGTTGAGGCTGTAGTTGTGGAATGCTCGGGCGAACTGGAGGAATCGTTCCCAGGCGGCGGTGTGGCGGAGGGCTTCGACCTGGGTGGCGATGTTCTCGTGGAGGGCTTCGGCTTGGGCTTCGCGTTCGTCGGCGGTGACGCTGCTGCGGGTGGGCATGAGTTGGCTCCTTCAGTGTTCGGTGACGGTGTAGCCGGGGAAGAGGCCGTCTTGCATGAGGGCGAGCTCTTCAATGGTTGAGTTCATGGCGTCGTGTTCGTCGAACGGGATGAGTCCGTCCGCCCAGTTGTCGCCGTGCTGCGCGTCGAGCCAGCGGGAGGCGAGCTCCACGTCGGTGTCTGCGGTGATGGTGCGGCCGTCGGGGGTGGTCAGGGATAGCACGTCAGGCTCCCTGCCGGTCGTCGACGGTGATTCCTCGTTCGGCGAAGACTTCGCGGTTCTCCGGGGTGATGCGCGCCCAGCCGGTGGGGGAGAGGACCGCCACCGGGTCGCCCTCGGCGTCGTTGAGGATGATGCAGGTGCGGACGTCGAGGACTTCGCCGGTGCCGGGGCAGAGGATGGTCTTCTGGACGAGGTACTTCACCATCTCGTTGCGGAGGATGATCTCGAGGTCGGTCATGGTGGGCTCTCCCTGATTCGCTGACAATTTTTCTGTGCCTTCCGGCGAGAGAATCGATTGCGAGCGGGAGCCCCTGGAGTGCCCAGAATCTCGGGCGAAATAAGCCCCGCAGGGGCGCGTCTGAGGTTGTGGGAACGCGAGGGGCGGAGCGAGCTACGATCGGCAGCCGGAAAGCACAAAAACACCCCCAGCAAGAGCAGTGCCGCGCAGCGGCTCGATCACCAGAAAAGCTGCACGCCGGCAGCGCCGGCGTCCCGTCTGCCCCCGGCACAGGGGAGCGGTGAACCAGGTGTGTGGTGTGCCGGCCTCCGTGCCGGCGCGGGTGAGTGGGCTCGGATCGGTAGGGGAGCGGCGGCTGCCGATCCGAGCCCGGTCTGGTGGCTACTCCTCGGAGTCGTCGAAGCCGTCGCCATCAGCCTCCGCCGTGTCATCCTCGACCAGCCCGGCATCCTCCGCACCAGTGTTGTCGGTCTCGTACGCCGATCAGGCCCGCGACGGTGGCGTCGTCGTCGAACTCGATCAGCGCCGCCGCCTAACTCGACGTCAAACCTTCCGTATTAAAGTGCGGACTGATCGTCAAGTGTTGAATGTCGGAGCGTGGGACCGTTAGATTGCAGCCAGACGGTCACTTGATCAGCGGACACTAATTTGGGGGACAAGCGCATGCGCGCAAATAATTCTCGAAGAATATTCACGAGGGGTGGGCTGGGGGTTCTCATCGCTTCGGCCCTCGTTGTCTCGGGCGGTGTTGCCGCGAGTCACGCCAAGGACAATGACGGCGAGATCGAGTTCCTGTCGACTGAGGGCATGCCTTTCGTCAGCACGTTCGACTCGATTGTGGACTCCAACGGGGCGGAGGGTGCCGCCGATTTCTTCCTGGGCGCTGCCGAGGTGGCGCGAGAGGATCCGTCAGGAGTGCCCCTCTCACAGCTATCAGAGCTCAACGATTCCGATCTCGTCGATGTCCTGGAGGCGAGCGCATCGGCCGCCGCCGAGGGTGAGGCAATTGACCTCAACGCGCTGAGTCCTGAGGCGGCAGAGGCCATCACGACGGGCAGCGGGGCAACTTCCTCGGGACCGGCTTCTGTTGAGAGCAGCGTCGTAGCGAGGAGCACCCCGCCGGACCCCTGGATCGGCTCGCTCGAGTATGGATACCCGGTCAACAGCCTCTATGGGTGGCAGATGGTTTGGCGCTCCGAGTACCAGCACTGCGTGATTGGGGACGTATTGATCTGCTGGACGACTTCTTGGGTTGAGGTCCGGATCACGACGAGCCCCGGCGAAACTCAGACGCAAACCGACCTTAACTTCACCCGGTGGGGTGACGAGATCGGGAACGCGTGGGTGTGGTCTCGCGTGTGGGTGAACGGTGCCGCGGCAGGCGACAGCGACGCCGTGTACTGGCCCGTTGGCGGAACGCAGCACTGGACTGACCACTGGAGTAGCTACGGCAAGACATTCCAGATTGGGTACCAGATCAGGTACCAGAAGCCCTCCGGCGACGGCACTTCGGATGTGGGCTTTAGGACCGCGGTTTCGGAGAAGTGCAAGGAGCCGACGCCTGGTGCCTACCGCTGCAAGTTCCCGACTGGGGTCATCGGGCTCTAGCTGGAATGACCGACCCGAAAAACGGCGACGTGGGTAGCGACCTCTGGGTTGCTACCCACGGTAGCCAGCAAGACAAGTCCCTCTTAGCGTGGCGGGAGGACCTAGCTCCTGCGGTGCTGGATGCCCTGGTACATGACGAGGATCCCCTCGTGGTCGAGCAGCTGTGCTTCAATTCCGCGCTCTCCGCGAAGCAGATCGACGACATCACCGCACGTCACCCGTCGCTGCGTGAAATCTTTGCCGCCAACCCTTCGGCGTCAGCCAGGCACAAGGGCGAACGCAAGGTTACCGAGCTCTCGGACGCGAACCTCTACCTGTTCTTCCAGGAGGTAAAGGCGACAGAGCCCGAGATTCGCGCGCTGCAGGCCATCCGCCGAGACGCGATTGCAAACCGCCGCGTCAAGGAAGCGCCCTTGCTGTGGGACGTGTGGATGTCGGTGCACGAGGAAAAATCGGCCGAGTAGGGCCGTGCGCCGGTTTTGGCCGGCGGCGCGAAATCCTTTGCCTGCTGGCGTTGGCCACCAGGGAGGGAGCAGCGCTCAGCGGGACCGCGGCGTGGGCACGGTCACGGCTGAGCGCCACACCCACGCCTGTTGGGTCCCGCCACCCTGTGTGTCCCACTCGACCAGCACCATGCGGTCGTTGAACGCAACAACTCGTCCTGAGACTTGAACGGTCGATTCCGGATATCGCACCCAGGCGAGCACGCGCGGGCTATTGTCTGCAGGCGGCTGCTCGACCGCGTCACCGGTGGACTTCCTCTCCGCCTCGGTGAGAGAGATCGGTTTCGAGCGTGTCAGGAATGCGTTGATCGCCTTGTCGGTGAGGTCCGACCCATATCGACGATTGCTTCGCATCCCGCCACATTAGAACATATCTTCGAATATCAGCTACGTTCCTCGACGGTGTTCGGAGTGTCACTGGCCCCGACTGGATCGACGTCGCCCTCAACTGACTCAACCTCGTCGGCGACTGGGGGATCGAACTGTGGTGGGGGAGTGGGGGTGGCCTGACGGGTGGGGAGAGCGCGAAAGGGTGCGATGCCGCCGGCTTGGACGATCCAGAACGCGCCGTCGGCGGCTTCACGAACGTCTTGGGGTGGGACGAGGAAGGTGTGCTGGGCGCGCCCGGACTTCAGTTCTTCGCCGGTGGCGGCGCCGGAGGCTTCCATCTGCATGACGGTGCCGGCGTACTGGACGACGTCTTCGGGGTCTTTGGAGCGGCCAAAGATGAGGGCGGCGCCGGAGGAAAGGGCGCGGCGGCGGGAGATCTCGTCGCGGGAGAGGCCGGCGACGGATTGGGCGACGAGGATGAGGCCCATGCCGGCGGAGCGGGCGGTCTCATAGAGGCTGGTCGCGGTGTCGCCAGGGTCCGTGGCGCCGGTGACGAGTTGAGGGAACTCGTCGACGACGACGAGGGTGGGGGTCTTGTCGCGCTGCTCGAGCCGGGTGGCGAGGTAGTTACGGAGATCCAGCAGCAGGAGGTCGCCGAGGCGGGCCTGGGTGTCGCTAATGGGGGAAAGGGGCACGATCCGGATGTCGGCCTGCGGGTTGGCGTAGGACCAGCCGTCGGGCCCAATCCATTGCTGGAGGGGGCGGAGCTCTACCAGGAGGCTGGAGAGGGCGCGTTCGCCGGCGGTGGTGCCGTCCCGGTCGACCTTGTGAAGCACGATACCGAGGTCGACGCGGTCGTCGATGAAGTTCTCCGGCCGGGTGAGCCGCTCCCGAAGGTCGTCGACGCTGCTCACCGGCGACACGGACTGGACGACTTGGAGGACGCCGCGGATCTCGTTGAGGTAATACTGGTTCGCGCCGTCCGGGGGTGGCATCAGCCGCATCAGCTTCGACGTGATCTGGTCCGCGGTCCCGGTGAACAGGTTCCAGCGGCCGCCGACCTCGGCGGTGCGGCCGAGGGTGCGGGCGACGGCCTGGAGCTTCTCGGCGTCGGCGGGGTCGCCCTTGGCGTCGATGAACACCACCGGCCACCCGGCCTCCAGCGCGCACAGCATCAGGTCGGACAGAAGCACCGTCTTGCCGGTGCCGGATTCGGCGACGAGAAGCGCGCGGACGCTGGCGGCGTGGGCGGGGAGCATCATGAGCTTCCCATCGGTGTCGGTCCAGTCGCGGACGCGGCGAACGTCGTAGAAGCGCTCTTCGAGGTTCTTCACCGTCGCCCGCGACACGAACCCGAACCCCCACCGCCCGCCCGGACCAGACAGGGGTGCGGTGAGTGCCTTGTCGGTTGTGCGGGCGATCGCGCCGGTTTCAGCGTCGAGCTGCACGCCGACCCGGCGCGCGGCCGCCGTGTCGGCGGCACGCTTCCGGGCCTGCTCGATCTGGGTTTGCCGCAGCACGTCCGAGATGCGGCGGGTGCGGACGCGGCGGGCGATGCGGCGCCGGTGCGCCGACAAAGCCACCGGGATCAGCAGCACCCCAGATGCCAGGTTCGCGATCGCCCACGGCAGGAACGTAGGAAGGATCTGGTCGGCCCAGTCGGGTGCGGTCCGGAACGCTTCGGCGTCACCGGAGCTCACCCACTGCACCACCAGCAGCACCTCCACCACGAGCAGCCCGACGACCAGGAGCACCCCGGCAGTGTTGATCGCCCACCGCCAGGGGGAGACGAGCCAGAACCTCGTCTTGGTGGCCACGATCTCGCCCGAGACCGCGACCACGATCAGCGGGATCAGCAGCGGCAGAAGCAGGAGCGCGACGACGACCTTGAAGGCGAGGACGACGACGGCGGTGAGCGCGTCACCGCCCGGATCAGATTGCACCTGGTCCTGCTGCTGGGGGTTACTCATCACGGCTCCCTTCGTCGGGCACCACCCCGTGACACACGCGGCCGGGTGTCAGCGGGTGGTGCGCGCGCCTTCCAGCTCGGCACTCACGGTCGACTCATCGATGCGCGCCCACGCCGCGGCGTCATCCTTCGGCCACTGCCCGCGCGCGTCGAGAATCGGCAACCACAGAAAGCGGCTCCGGAGAGAGCCGAGGGCTCTGGTGTGTTCGTCGGCGCCGGCCGCGCGCAGCGCGGTCGGGGTCCCGAAGTAGATCACCCGGCCGAAGCCCTCCCGCTCGAGCCGGCGCGCGTGATCGTCGATGATCTTCCCGTACCTGGCGCCCGTCTTCGGAGTGAGCTCCACCTCAACAAGCTCACGCACACCATCCAGCACGGCGACCCCGTCCGCCTGATGGTCGCTCCTGTTCTCCGGCTTCCGGTCACGCTCCCAGCTGTAACCGCGACACACGAACCGGGCCGACGCCGAAGCCACCACAATCTCGTGCCGGGTGGTCTGCCGATACAAATTCGGAGCCGCCTTCCCAGTCGCCTGATGCGTCGCCCACACGATCGACCCATCCCGAAACGTCAACCGCTGCCGATCCACCAAACCCACCGCCGCGACCCGTGCCACCCACTGCTGCGCCTTCCGCAAACTCACCGGCGACCCCGCCCCCGAGAACCCACCCAGCGCAAACCGGACGGCCTCCATGTCACACAACCGGACCGTGTCCAACCAGCCCACCATCTGCTCGTCTCGCTCCGTCAAACGCACACGTACCCCCTCGAGCCTTTCACCCCGACCCTACGTTGCACCCCCGACAATTACTAGACGAAACACCCCCCACACGAGTCACAACCCGTAACTACACACCCACCCGGGCACCCGCACCTCACACCGTCATTCCTGTCTGTTCCTCCATCTCTCCTTCCTGAATCACTCACTCCACCACCCCCACCACCTACCTATTCACTCTTTCTTTTCTTCTCTCTCATCTCTCCTGTTTTCCCCCACCACCACACCACCCCTTTACTCCCCAACCTCCATCAAATCTGCATCGCTGAGTTGGGGGAGGTTGGGAAGCGGCCGAAGGCCGGGGGTGGTGTGGTGGTGGGGGAATCAGGCCTAAACGGTACGTCAAGGTATTCGCGCTTGGTGAATAGTTCTGCGCAGTATCCCGATGGGGGCGTGAGAACGCTGCTGTCAGCGTCGTGGCCGGCGTTCAGAAGCCGTCCCCTGCACGATAGGCCAGCCCGCACCCATCCGAAAGCCCATACCGCGCGCAGAGAGTTCTCGAGCGTGCGCCGGCTGGGGCATGAGCTCGAGGCGCACAGATCGCCAGATCCCCTCGCGCAGGACTTTATGCACGGTCACGATTAGCACCTTGGACGGGACCGCAGCCAGCACGCCGGCACGTGCGGCCGCAATCGACCTTGTTGGTGAACTGTAACCCTTCCCTATCACGCTGCTCCTCCTCGGCCTGGCCTGCGTGAGCGTTCCCAAGCCTTATGCGCCTCGTGCATCGCAGCGATCGCCTCGTCAATTGCCGCCTGATCACGGGACGCCCATCGTTCTTCTTCGACTTCACGTTCGCGCCGACGGGCATCCTGCTCGGCCCGAGTCTGGACGGCGCGGAGGCGAGCTTCCTCGGCCGGCGTCGGCTCGTTCGGGTCAATCGCGTTCCGGATCTGCCACCCCAGATACGCCACCGGATCACGCTGCCCACCCGGCTCGGCAACCGTGAAGCCGGCACGCTTGTTGCCCGTGGCGAGAGCATCCATGAAGGCGTCGATCGTCCACCTGTCGGGGTCGACCTCGCAGCGCTCGAGCATCGCGCACACCTGACCGATATGCCGCCCATCCGCCAACCACCGCATCCGTGCCACCAGCCCCGCAGCGAACCGCTGCACACCAATCGACCTCGGCTGATCCGACTTCGGGGAACGGGACCGGGTTGACCTTTTCGTCTTTGCTGGAGGACGCGAAGCGTCCGATTGACGCGCGTTTGCGCGCGTTGGTTTAATTTCTAGATCAGGAGTTTTAACATCAAGGTCACCCCTACGGGGTAGGTGGACATTTTCCACAGCCCACCGTCTCGGCATGGTCAACGCACGCACCGACGCAGCCTTGATCTGACGTCCCCCATGGGCGCTCAGCGCGGCCTTACGCTCGGCCACGGTGAGGTAGCGGCCCTCCACGATTGAGACGGCCAGGCCGAGTGCTTCTAGCAGACCCCGGGCGCGCTGCACCGTCTTCTTACACACCCTGATCGCCTCAGCCACCGTTTCGTGCGCCGTGGACACACCCCGGCCCGTGTCAGCATCGGCCGCGAGCATGTCCGCGTGCGCGATCCGCAGCAGCGTGTCCGGCGCGACCTTCGCCCGCCGGCGCAGCTCCTCACCCTCCGGGGTGCGCAGAGCATCCATCACAGCGTCGAACCACGCGGCGCCGCTCGTCCAGGCCGGCACAGCCGCATACGCCCCCGCAGGGGCCTCCAGGCTCCATGAGCCGGACCGCTTCGAGCTCGCCGACTCTGAGGCATCCTGTGGCCCCGAAATCGGGTCGTCGAAGTGATCTGACACGCCGACGGGCGTATTTGCGCGCGAAACCGGGACATCAAGTCCCACGTGAGGTACGATCGGCACGTCTCCTTGAAGACGCGGAAGAGCCTCCCGGCTCTACCGGGTTCTTGTACTGGGATTGCTCCTCACCTCGTTCTGTCGCCAAACATTCCCGAGGTAGGGAGCCAGAGCTTCGGACCCGCCCCTGTGGCGGGTCCTTTCTCGTTATGCGGAGTTGATCGGCACCGTCTCCCTATTCGATCGAGGAAGGGTCCGTCGGATTAACGTGCCCGAGTACTGAACTCTGGTATCACTCGCCGCTACGTGCTGGGAAGGACTCGTGCGAACTCCCGTCAGAGAGGCGCGGAGAAATGTCGACACGCCGGTGATCTCTAACGTTCCCCTGGTTCGTTGGGTCGTCATTGGTACACTTAGTCCTAACTTCAAACGAGAACGACGAACCCTCCGGGATCGCCGGTTTCGTTTGGATCAGCTCAAACCTCTTGGGTCGCAAACTTCGGGGGTGAGAGCTAGGTTTTCGGATGGCCCGTCGCTTGCGGCGGGCCATCTAACATTTAGGCGACGTCCGAGATCGGCAGCTCCTCGTAGTGGGGGAGTAGGGCTGCCTGGGGAGCCAACTCCGTCATGCCAACTTCTCTCGCCAAGACGGACGCGACGTAGTCGTTGACGCTCATGCCGCGTTCTTCCGCCTGTACTCGCACTGCTTCGCCCAGCGGGGGCGCGACACGCGAGATAAGTGCTGTGCGCTCACCCTTGCCGTGGCGTCCGCCTCGGTATCGCTGTCTAGTCATGCCCTGAATGTACGGGGGTTAAGAATCTGATTCTGCGAGGCGCGCCGGGGTGTCGTCGAATGCTGATTCTGATTCTCTGCATCTTGCCCATCACGTCTCAGGCGTCGGCATCTTTGCTTCGACCAGACCCGCGCTCCAGGCGAATGGAGGGTGGCAGGCTGAGGGTCCCGAGAAACGCGGCCCAGCCGGCATTGGCTTCATCGCCGGTTTTGAATGTGCCGAGCCACGCGTCGAACGCAGGGCTGCCCACAAGCTTGATCTCCACACGAAGGATGTGGTGTGTTTCGTCCCGGCTCAACTTAGGAACCAACGAGACAACATGATCCGGGTTGATCCACATGCGTGCCGCGCCGATGGGCCCGTCACGGTCGGGGAGTGGTACGAAATGTGCCATACCGCCACTGTGACGGACCGGCCTCGAGCCCAGCAACTACTCTGCCGCACTGACGTCAGGTCAGTTGATCCCGCCGAAGTGATGGAGCAACGCTTCGACAGCGGTCTCGGGGGCGCTGAACGACCCGAGTGCATACACCTCGTGCGTGGCGTCTTGGTCGTCTGCATGGCTGAGGCGGTAGCCGTCGAACTCTCGCTCGATGCGCCACGGTGTTTCGACGAGGCCGCCGTCAAACTCTTCGACAACCCAGTAATGGTCGTCTTCGATGCCTCGGGCGATGTACAGCACGGCTAGTCCGTGATGGGTGGGTAGCCGCCGTCGACGTGGGGGAGGGTTTCCATCCAGAGCATCGCCTCGGCCGCGCGATCGAGCGCGTCGACTGCAGCACGAATGGCGGCTGTCGAGTCGGGCCAGTCGGTGTTGTACTGGTCCGCGGTCATGACGATGCGGCCGTCGGCGGCCAGTTGCTCAAGCTGGCGCTGCGATGCGCGAATCTGCTCGCGGATCTCGTGGGCCTTCGACGGATCGGTCATGTGCTCAGGGTAGCGGCGACACCCGACACCTGACGCTTGTTCTAGGTCCGGCGGAACGGTAGGTCGTAGGTGCGGGCGGTTCGCAATCGACGGCAAGGTCAATATCGCCATCACCGAGTACGAGCACGCCGGCGGAAACCCGCAGGACTGGCGCCCATCGGACTGAGCGGCCAGTTACAACGTCGCCCCACCAACAACCCATCCGTGATTGTCCGAGACCGCGTCGACGACGACTCAGGCGAGATCCGCCGGGAGATCGCTGGGACGCCATCTGGGACTTCCGACCGCCATGGCTGAAGACACGCGCACCGCAGATCAACGCCAGGATCGAGAACCTCACCAGCTCCAACCTCTGGAAGAAGGCATTCATCGGCCGGCGGGCGATCGTGCCGATGCTCGGCTACTACGAGTGGAAGACCACCGGCGGCAAGAAGCAGCCCTACTTCATTCACTCCGACTCCGACTTCCTCTCGACCGCCGGCATTTACGTGCCCGTGAAAGCGGGGACGACCGGGAGGCTCGCTTCGCGATCATCACCCGCGAAGCCCGCGACGCATCCGGGGAGATACACGACCGGATGCCCGCTTTCCTCACCCCCGACGCCTGGGATACCTGGCTGGCTCCCGGCGACCTCGCCGGCCCAGCCGAAGCACTCGACATGCTCAAAGCATCGTCCGAGGAAGTCGCGTCGACGATCACGACCTACCTCGTGAGTAAAACGATCAACAACGTGCGAGCTCGCCCCGAATGGAACGACACCACGCTGCTCGAACCCGTCGAGCTCGACGAGAAGAAGTAGTCCGCAGCGGGGTCAGCCGAAGCAGAGCTGATGTCTTGCGGCAGAACCCGACAATAGTCTCGGTGTACATATTGGCCCGCTCGATCTCCCGCTGGGTGCGGTCGCGTCCACGGAGCGCATTAGCGATCGCGAGATGGAAGATTGCTCGCCATGCGCAGCAACTCCGCGACCTTTGGTTCCATGGCGTAGACCTCCCCATCCCAATCCCAGATGTAGTGCCAGCTACCGCCGGAGCGGGTGGAATACACCGGCAGGTCAGCGCGACGGATGGCCTTGCCTACGCCACCAAGAATTCCGGCAACGCCTGACTTTCCCTTGGGGTGTTGTAGAGCCTGGGCGAGGTCCTCGGCAGAAATAAAGGCAGTCGATTTCATAGCCGCGCGCGCCATGCACAGGAGGACGCTGCGGCCGGGCAAGGATACCTCTTTCCAGAATCTCTCTGCCGTGATGAGCGCGTCATCAGCTTCCACCCACGCGGGGAGCAGGCGCGAGTCGACCTCGATGGGAGTGTGAGGGTCCGGGGTTTCAGAGATGAATTCGCCAAAGCGGGCGTAGAACTCCTTCACCCGGTGATCGGGCACGTGGACGGTTATCTGGATCATATGAGTGTCCTCAAGATAGGTTGCAAGCTGTCTTGAATAGGATCGCAGGGTGCGGCCATAAGAGCAAGATAGGTTGCAAGCTATTTTGCTATTCTCGAGTGAGCTCGACCCAAAGAACTTGTACCTGGATCGGCACATCACAAGCCTGATCGCTGGACGCTAGCTTGGGCGGACTACAGCTCGATGAGTTGCTGGATTGATGCGGTACGGATGACGTCAGTTGCGATAGCCACAGTCGCTTCGGAAACGCCGCGCCGGTTACTCGCGCGGGCGGTGATGGTAGCGGAGAACGATGCTGGTCGGCTGAGGCCGGATTGAACGCCGAGCAACACGAAGGACTCGCTCGAGTAGGTCTTGTGCGCCTGGACGAGCTTCCAAGACGCTGTGACTGCCCACCCGGCGCCCTCCTTCTGAATATCAAGGGAGGTGTGCAGAAGGCCGTTCAGATCTGGAACGAACGGGACGGCACCGGCGTATACGGAATCGAGGATCGACCGAGGCATCTGGGTGTTGTAGGGCTTGGGCTCCTTCACCTTTTCATGATCCGGCTTAAATGCGTGTGCTTCCACGCCCGGCGGGAGGGTAAGAACCAGCTCAACATCACGGAGTGCTTCATCGCCGGTGTTGTGGATCGTTAAAGCCCAGGCGTCGTCTTCGTTATAAATCGTGTAGGCAATTGCTCGGGCCCATGCAGGGGCATGCTCTCGGAGCTCTCGGGCGTAGGTGTCTACCTCGGCTTTGAATTCCGATGGTGTGCGCGTATCTCGGTGGAGGCCTGGATTTGTTCTGGCACGCTCGGTGGCCAGCAATTCATCTCGTCGCTGATCGATCCATTTATCCACGTCGCTGTTGGTGTCGTTCAGGACGAAGAAGCCCTCTTTCGGAAGCTTCAGGCCGCACGTCACCGCCAGCGATGGTGCGCGCCGAGAATCTAGAAGTCGATCCTCCAGACTCTGAATGTCTGCCGGTGTCGCGGGCAACGTCTGGCCCGTCGTACGGACGAAGATCGTGCCTGCATCTGCGCCCTTGCCTTTTTCCGATTGAAAAGTCTTGCCGAGTGACGCAATCCGATCACCGCCCTTGGGGCTCTCAACGATAATCACGAGCACATCGCGACCCTGAACAGTGATGCTGAGGTGATACCACGCAATCTTCGGGCCCGCGAGATACTTGCTGATCCCGGAGGTCACGACCGCGGAATCCGGCACAATCGTTCCGGCGACGTTACCCGGCTCAGCCCCCACAAGCATGTAACCGACACCCTCAAAAGCAGTACGGGCCAGATCCACGGGTCTGTTGAACATCCCAATGATCGTCCGCGCAATCGCATACTGGCCAGCAGCTCCAGTCAAATCGAGCGTCGACTTCCATTCGAGGAAATGAGTCTCGTCGCCGGGAGAAGCGAGGAAAACAGCCGTGGCCAACGCCTCGAGGTCACCCGGAGACCGTGGCGGAATGCTGAGATCAAAGTTCAACATGTGATCGCGTCGCTTTCAGTGGATGCACTTGGACTAGTGCTTAGCCGAATGTGAGATGGTACAGGTCGACGACCTCTCGGAGGGCCGGGTCGTCGGGCACGATCTCTCGGGTGGCCTCGAGCTCGACGCGGGCGCCATCGAACACAGCCCAGCACTCAAAGTCACCGAGCCGTGACACGTACCGGATGCCGGCGTAGAGGGCGCCGCCGTGTTCGTCGGTGCGGGAGTACACCCAGCCGGCGATCGTACGGGTGAGGAGCCGGTTGGGTCCGCGGACGTGGGCAACGTCGAGGTTCTCGAGGTCGTGCTGCAGCAGCAGCTCCGGAGCGTGCTCCGTGAGGAACGTGTGGGTGGCCGGTGCTTCGACGTCGACGAACGGGAGTGAGCCGACGACGTGGAAGGTACGCAGCCGTCGTGTGGCGATCCACCCGGCGGGCACCTCGCCGGGCGCGATGCGTCCGGGCTCGAGCCCAAGATTCGTAAGGGTGCGCTGAGCGGATGCCTTGCGGCGGAACCCGGCGAGGGTCTCGGCGTAGGCGCCGGCTGCCGCGGTAGCGCCATAGAGCACACCGGCGCCCGGCACGTCGAAGCGATTGCCTGCTCGAGGGTTGGGGGCGTCGACGGGGTTGAGACGAGAGAAGCGCAGTGGAGGGTCGGCGCGCTCGACCCTGCTGAGCAGGTGTGGCGCTTCGACGGTGGCTGGCTCAGCCGGCATTGATGAACGTGCGTGCGGCCGCGAGGACGTCGCGGACGTGACCGGCGGCGATCTCCTCCGCGGGAGACTCGTCATCCAGCTGCGGGTTCATGCCGATGAACCAGGCCCGCGTGACATCGTCACCTTCGACCTCAGCCAGGAGCTCGACGACCTGAAGCGTGTCTCGGAGCAGCTGCTGATCCTGCGCGCTTGGGACCGCAGTGCCGGTGACCCAGCGAGTGACGGTGCGGGTCTGCTTGGCGGTGATGAGCGCGACGACATCCCGGCCCAGCACCTGCTGCAGGCGAGCCGCGACTGCAGCAGCCGTCGAGCGCACCGCTCGCGCGTGCGCGACCCGGTCAACCGGTCGAACATCGAGATCCGTCATGACTGCAGTCTACGCTCGTGGCCTGCTTGACGCATCCTTGGTGTCACTCGATATGTCACCCATATGACCAATAATGTTCCTTATGTCAATACGTCAACAAAATGGCAGGCAATTTGCCCAGCGCCGAACTGGCGGGTGTGTTGGGCAGTAACCTTTTGATCCCTTCCTCCGCTCGCAGCGAAGAGCTATCGTCGACGCCCGCTGACGCAGACCACGCGATGCGTTGCACCACCCTGGGTCGAACACGAAGCGCTGCAGCTGAGTGAATGATCCTCGGGCGGGGTCAACCCTTGGAAAGGCATTACCCCACACATCGCGAGCGTCACCGAAGAAGTGGACCCGAATTACCGGACCCATCTCCCCGATTGTATGAATTTGATTTGTGTTCGACATGTGTGTGGATCTATATTCCATGTACATCGCTCCGGGGGAGCGTGGGGGAGCGGAACATCATCCGCAGAAGTGAGCGAACGCATGATGCGTCGTATCGGTCGTTGGACCGCGATTTTCTTTGTGGTCTTGGGCCTATTCGTGGGCGGGGGCGTGACTGCCGCCCAAGCCCTGCCCGCCGGCACGCCCGCCATTGAGGCAGAGGTGACCTCTCCAGCGGAGGATTCGGGTGACCATGAGGGTGCGGATGATCCTGCGGATCCGGTTCCTTCTGATGAGCCGGATGCAGAGACCACTGATGGCGGTGCTGGCGACGCATCGCTCTCGGACGATTCGGGTGTGCTGCCTGATCCGCAGCAATCCGACGTCCCCGATCCGGTTGAAGCGGTTGATCCCGGCCCTGCGGAGGATTTACCGGCGCCACCGCCGAAGCCCGAAGACGCTAACTCAGCGGGAACAGAATCAGACGCGACTCGTATCGCTGTCGCGTATGGCCACAACGTCGTGGTCGAAGATCAAACAACTGAAACCACTCTTGTGGAAGCTCTCCCTGACGGGACATACCAGCTGACATCGTCGTCGATGCCGGTCCGGGTCGAGCAGGACGAATCGTGGGTCGACATCGACACCACTCTCGAATCTTCCGCTGAAGGGTATCTCTCGCCAGCGGCCACCACCGTACCTGTCCGCTTCTCGGACGGCGGCACCGGTCCAATCGCCCAGGTTCAACTCCCCACAGGCGTGTGGTTCTCGGAGTCATGGGAACTCGGCCCTCTCCCGACGCCTACAGTCGATGGTGCATCGGCCACGTATGGGGATGTGATCCCTGACGTGGATCTGCGTCTGACGGCTACGTCGACCGGGATGAGTGAAGTGTTGATCATTAACACTCCGGAAGCTGCAGCTGACCCCGATCTCGCCGCTTTGAAAGTCAAAGTTGCAGGAGCAACGCTTGCAGCGACGGAAGACGGTGGGGCGGTTGCTGCCGAGGCTGGCACCGATGGGCTCCCAGCTGCGAGGAGCACAGGGGCGTCGGCGTTGGTCGATGAGGTCGACCCCGAGACCATGCTGCGTGCCAGCGAACCCCGAGCATGGGACTCCTCGGCCGCGGAGTCTGGCCCGAATGGTCCGGGCGGTAATGCAACGTCCATGCCGATTGATGGCACTATCTCGGGCGGGCACACCCTCACTGTTGATGTGGCAGCCGCGACCACGGAGGCCGGCGACGTCACGTATCCGGTGTATGTGGACCCCGATTGGACAGCCGGGAACATTCACGCGTGGACGATCAACCGCACATATCCGACGCGTAGTCAGCTCGACGGTGCCGGTTACGTCAACGGAGACAACAGCCAGGAGGTCGGGTTCCTCGCGGCTGGATGGACCAACCCGCCCGGTGGTGACGGCCGCGAGCAGCTGGCGATCTCGTTCTGGCAGATGGGCATCGGCCCGACCGCGGGCAAACACATCATCCGGGCAGACTTCAACGTCACGGAGACCTGGTCTTCGTCCTGCGCGGCGCGGGAAGTGCAGTTGTATCGCTCGACGAACCCCGGTGCCGGAGCGAACTGGAACCAGTCGCAGTCAGTGCAGTACTTCGGTCCGTCAAATCAATCCTCGGACTGGCCCAATAATCCGCTAGACACGGTGAACGTCGCAAAGTCCACTCAGTGCGCGAGCTCGCCCCCTGGGCCCGTCGGCTTCGACGCTACAGCTGGCGTAGCAGCAATCGCCGCAGCCAATCAGCCGGAGATCGTTCTCGCGCTGCGCGCAGCCCACGAGGACGACACCTACTCATGGAAACGCTTCAACCTCGGCGCTTCGCTGATCATTAAGTACAACTCACCCCCGAGCAACGCCACGAGCGTCAGCTTCTCCAGCCCTTCCCGGGTCTGTGGCACCTCTGCGGCGCCGGTGGGCGTGAGCGCCGCCGTGGGTCTCACGACGAAGGCCACCGTCACCGATCCCGATGGTGGTGACACGGTGGGGGCCCTGTTCCGGGTCAAGAACCTCGCGACCGGACAGTACATCTACAACTACGACGTCACGGACCAACCACAAGGTGTGATCTCGCGGAAAATCGACGCCAACACGTTGCCGCAGAACGGACATTTCGTGATGGAGGTGTGGGCGCACGACAAGCTCGAGTACTCACCGAACGACGTCAAGTGCTACTTCGACACCGACTCCGTGGCGCCTGCAGCTCCAACCGTCAGTGTGCCCAGCGCTCCCGGAGTGGTGGGCAAGCCGCTTCAGAACGTTGTCTTCTCCTCGAGCCCGAGCGATAGGGCAGGCGTGTTCGGGTACCTGTGGGGCGACACGCAACACACGGATTCCAGTGCGCTTCTGATGCCTCCAACCTTCCCAGCAGGAACCACGACAACCCTGCCTGCATGCGGCACAGCGTCAGGGAACATCACTTTCGTGTGCCCGAACTCATCCGGGGTGGCTACCTTGGCGCCCGCCCCGATCGACACGGACGGGCTGCTGTGGGTCATGGCGTACGATCGCGCCGGCAACCGCTCGCCTCTCACGAGCGTTGCTGTGTCCGCGGCGGCAGACACGACGAACATCAAGGTGAATGGCGGCCCTGGCCATCAGTGGAACGTCACCGAGGCGGGCCAACCGCTGCCGGACAACATCAATGATGTGAACACGGCCACCAGCGCCGCCCCCACCGCAGGATTCCCGATCAACATCGGCGCAGGTTTCACCCGCGCCGAAACCTCAACCGTTCCCGGGAAACTCGGGCCACGCCCGGTGCTGTCCTTCGACGGATATAGCGCACTTCACAGGGTCCTGAACTCCACCGATCATGCGCTAATCGTCGAAGGGATCCTCCCCACCGGCTATAACGGGTACGCTCTCGACGGTCAGGGCAGCCAACTCGGCCAGGCCGTGTCACTGCTCACCTCCCCGACCGGAGAAGTGACGCCAGCCCCATCGGGCATGAAGATCATCTACTCCTGCTTCCTGCCTGGCGGGGACGACATGACATCAACCGACCCGAACTGTGAAGGCACAGGCATTACAGGCACGGCCCTTGCCTACATTTGGTCGGGCACCGGCACGAACGGGTCAACCGCACCCACCGGGGTCTACGACCCCAAAGCCATCTACCGCTGCCGTGTGGGCAGCGACCACTTCGTATCAATCTCCTCCACATGCGAGGGACAAACCTTCGAGAAACGACTCGGCTGGCTCACCTACGTGACAGCAGTTCGAGCATTCGCCCCGGCCGTAAACACCGTCAACAGCTTCACCGTCTCAGCGTGGGTGAAACCTTCTGACCTTGTCGATTCCTCGCGGTATCACACGATTCTGTCGCAAAGCGGAACAGCGACTTCGTCCGCGGGAACCACCTATGCCGGGTTCTATCTCCAAGCTGCGCCCGTCTTCAACAAGCAGAACCCGACGCTGCGCGACGGCGTGCGATACCGGTTCTGCGTGCGCTCCCAGGTCACCTTCAAAACCGACTGCGCCGTCAGCAACGTCGATGTCGCTGATGACACGTGGGTGTTCGTGACCGGAATCTGGGACTCGGTCAACAAGCAGATGCGCATCATTCAGGGCAAAACGATCCAAGGCGCAGAGTCCCACACGCCCGCTACCAATGAGATCAACGCCAACGGGCAGTTCACGGTGGGGTCGTCGACGACGAACAGTGCCCGAACCAACATGTGGAACGGGTACATAGCGAACCCGTCCATCTTCCCAGGGGTCGCATCGCTGACACAGATCGACAACCTGTCCAAATTCACGTCATTCTGACGACCCGATTCACGGCCTGAGGACTCCACGATGAGCTACAAGTCTGTCAACTTCCGTCGCATCAACGCTGCGGCCGGAGGAATCGCCGCCACCCTGGCGCTGACGCTCCTGATTGGCGTGATTCCTGCACAAGCGGTCACAAACGATGAACCGACCGCCTCTCCCACGCCTACGCCAACACAGACACCGGAGCCAACCGAGAGCCCCGAGCCGACGCCGACACCGACGTCCGTGCCCTCAGCAACCCCCGAACCGTCCGCGACCCCCGAGCCTACGGCGACAGCCGAACCAACGCCCGAACCCACCACGCCTTCACCCGACACGCAGGAGCCCACACCGACACCCGCACCGCCTACACCGACACCGACGCCCTCACCTGCTGAGAGCCCGGCGCCGCCCGCGGACGATGCCGGCATCGAACTCGAAGGCGGAGTAGTCCCCGAACCTGACCTTGGAACACCCATCGACAGCGTCCATGTCGACGATGTCCCCGCACCCGAGGCGGGCGCATCAGGAGCTTCCGAAACTCTGCCTGCCGAGACGACCCTTGAGGCATCACATCACGAGCTCGAGCTCACCCGTGGGGACACGTTGACAGCACGCACGGATGCGTCTGATGGGGGAGTGGCTGCGCAACCCGAGGGACAATGGCAGCCGGTGGATCCCGCCGGAATCAGCGTCGCTCCCGCAGCAACAAACACGCAGGCCCGGTCGCTGTGGGCGAAGCCGTCTGCGTCGTCGGTGTCAGTCGACGTCCTCGCCGAGGATGACGCCGCCGAACTTGGTCTCACCGGTGTGGTGCTGCAGTTGCGCCGGACCGATGGAGCGACGTACCCCACCACCGTCGGCGTTCGGATTCCGGAGTCCGTGCTCGACGGACTCTACGGAGCCGACTACGAAAGCCGCGTTCGGTGGGTTCAGACGGACGCCCCATCCGGCACAGCTGCCCGCACAGCGGGCGACACTAACCTCGAAGGCGACCCCGAGCCAGTTGCTTCAACGGTCGACCCCGACGGATCAGTGATCCTCACACCAATGGTGGGCACACAGATGGTCACGCTGGCAGCGACCTCTTCTCCGATCTCGTCAACGGGGACGGGCGCGTTCAGCGCAACCTCACTCAAGCCGGCCTCGTCGTGGGATGTTTCCGCCCAAACGGGAGATTTCTCTTGGTCGATGCCGCTGCGGTTGCCGCCCGCAGCAGCGGGCCCCGCACCATCAGTGTCACTGAAGTACGACTCACAATCGGTCGATGGACTCACTGGCTCAACGAACAACCAACCCACCGCGATTGGGGAGGGATGGGCGCTCACCGGAGGCGGATTCATCGAACGCTCCTACGCGTCCTGCTCCGACGATGGCCACCCCAGCTCCGGTGATCTGTGCTGGAAAACAGACAACGCCACCCTCAATCTCGACGGACACTCCGGTCGCCTCATCAAAGACCAGACCTCGGGCGAATGGAAACTCCAGAACGACGACGGCTCCCGCATCCAGCATCTCTTCGGCACATCCCAAGGATGCACGGACAACGGAACAGAAGAGAACGACTGCTGGCGCATCACCACCACCGACGGCACCCAGTACTACTTCGGCCTGAACAAATACTCCGGTTGGACAGACGGCAAACCCACCACCGACTCCACTTGGACCGTCCCCGTCTTCGGCGACGATGCCGGCGAGCCCTGCCACGAGGCCACTTTCGCGGCATCCCAGTGCATGCAGGCGTGGCGGTGGAACCTCGACTTCATCGTTGATACCAACAGCAACGCGAACGCGTACTACTACAAGCCCGAGACGAACATGTACTCGATGCTCGGAACCACACCCACAAACTACGTGCGTGGCGGGCAGCTCGACCACATCGACTACGCCCTCCGCGCCTCACAGATCTACGCATCCAACGCTGCCGCCGGCAAGGTGATGTTCGGGTACAGCCCCTACGGCCGCTGCAACGACACCACACACGCCAACTGCAGCAACAACACCACCCCTGTAGCCACAGCACCCGCGCACCCAACCGCATACCCGGACGTACCGTTCGATCTTCTATGCACCAGCGGCACCTGCTCCGGGAAGCTATCCCCGTCGTTCTGGAGCACTCAGATGCTCGATACCGTCACCACCAAGGTCCGGAAGCCCAACCCCTCAACGGGCGTCGTCGCCACTTCCACGGTGGACGTGTGGACCCTGACCCACACCTTCCCCTCGCCCGGGGACGGCACCAGCCCGGCCCTGTGGCTGGATCGTGTCGGACACAGCGGCTTCAGCGGCACCAGCACACTCCCCGACAACCCCACCATCTTCACCAGCATCCCACTGCAGAACCGAGTGTGGGCCAAAGACGGCCTCGTCCCGCTGGACAAGCACCGCATCTCCGTCATCACCCTCCCCACCGGAGGCCGCATCGGGGTCAGCTATTCCTCTCAGGAGTGCACCCCGGAAACCGCAGCCGCGATCCTCGCCGCAGCGAATACCAACACGAAGAGGTGCTACCCGCAGTGGTGGAGCCCCCAAGTCACACCCCAGGTAGCACCGCAACAGGATCTGTTCCATAAATACGTGGTCACCTCGGTGGTCTCGAACCCGGTCACCGGCGGAGGAAACGACGAAACCCAGAAAATTACCTACAGGTACAGCGTCGGCACACCACGTTGGCGCTACGACACCTCGCCCGCCACCCCCGATGACAAGCGCACCTGGTCAGACTTCGCTGGCTACTCGAAAGTCGAAGTCCGTGTCGGCGACCAATCCGACACCACCCTTCAACAAGCAACCATCTACACCTTCTTCCAAGGCATGGACGGCGACAAAGCCACCACGAGCGGCGGCACAAAAAGCATGACCATCCTCGGAAAAACAGACTCCCGATGGCTCGCCGGGCGCGTCGCAGAAGCAAAAGTCCTCAACGGAGTCGGCGGCGCCACCGTCTCCGACACCCTCACCACGGCGTGGGCCTCAGACGTCACCGCAAACGACGGAACAAACACTGCACGCATGGTCGCCGACGGCGACGTGCTCGTAACCGAACCAACCTCGAGCGGCACAAACCGAACCGTTCACACGGTCACCACCTACGACCCCACCTACGGTCTCCCCGTCACAGAGAACAAGATCACCTCGGACGCTGGTACAACGTGCACCAAGACCGAGTACGCCACCGCCAACACCACCAGCTGGATCATCGGCCTCCCCAAGGAAATCGGAAAAGCCGGCGTCGACTGCGCCAACTACGCCACCTCCGTGTACCCGGACAAAGCGATCTCACGAATCCGCTTCTACTACGACGGCAGCTCCACCTACACATCCATCCCCACCAAGGGGAACCTCACCCAAACCACCACCCCCGACTCGTACTCCGGTCCCGCACTCGCGAACGCCCACTTCATCACGGCCTCAAAAACCAGCTACGACGCCTGGGGCCGGGTCGTGTCGATCACCGACAGTCTTGGACACACCGCAACCACCGCCTACACGCCTGCCGCGGGAGCCACCGCAGGAAGCGGCGCCCTCACCACCACCGTGGAAACAAACGCCCTCGGGTGGGCAAGGACCACAACCTACGACGCGTCCTGGGGTGTCGAAACATCCGTCACCGACGCAAACGGGAAAGTCACGTCCGCAACGTACGACGCTCTCGGGCGACGCGTGGGCGTGTGGATGCCGTGGCGTCCCGCCGCGACCAACCCTCAACCCTCCGTCGCCTACGTCTACAACGTCTCCCAAACGGGCCCATCAATGGTGCTCACAAAAACACTGAAACCCAACGCTGTCCGACTGGACTACTCCCTTTATGACGGCCTCGGACAACTCGTGCAAACCCAAAGCACCGCAGAAGGCCCAGGATCCGTCGTCACCGACACCGGGTACGACTCCGCAGGCCGCGTCAACATGACCAACAACTCCTGGTGGTCCACTCTCAACCCCTCCGACGAACTCGTCGTACCCCTCTCGGAACAGAACATCGACTCCAAGACCACCACCGACTACGACGGTGCCGGTAGGACCACGAAGACCACCCTTCTGTCTGAAGCCGTCGAGCACTCCAGCACCACATACACCTATACCGGCGCCGACCTCGTCACCGTCGTCCCGCCCGCAGGCGACACACCGACGAGCACCTACACGAACTCCCTCGGTCAGAAGACCAAACTCGTGCAGTACCTCGCCGCGACCGCGACTGGAACAACGAAAGAGACCACCTACACCTACAACGCTCAAGGCTCGATGAGTTCCATGACCGACCCCGCCGGGAACGTCTGGAGCTGGGAGTACGACGTCCTCGGACACCAAACCTCATCAACCGACCCCGACACCGGAACCACAGTCTCCACCTACGACGTCGCCGGCAATCTCCTCACCACCAAAGACGCCCGCAACATCGTCGTGGCCTACGACTACGACGACCTCAACCGCAAGATCGGCCAATACAAGAACAGCGCTGACGCGGCAGGAACGAAACTCGCCACCTGGACCTACGACACCCTCCAGAAAGGACAGCTCACCTCCAGCAGCCGCTACGACGGCACCCTCGCCTACACCCGCACCGTCGGCGGCTACGACGACGGATACCGCCCCACCAGCACGAGCGTGAAAATCCCCACAGGAGCTCCCGTATTCGGAGGGAAGACCTACACCACCAGCTATTACTACGAGCAAGACGGTTCACTGAACGCCATGAGCCTTCCGGACGCCGGTGGGCTCGGAGCCGAAGACATCTTCTACTCCTACACACCCTCCGGCCGCATCAACGGCATGTGGGGCAGCCAGAACATCATCGGAGACATCAAATACACCGGCATCGGCCAACCAGCCGAATACCGGCGAGAAGGAACAGGAACCGGCACCTCCGCCAGCCTCTACTCCACCTACGTCTACGAACCCGCCACCGGATCCATCGCCGAGATCAAAGAAACCCGCAAGGTCGGCGCTACGGCCACCGTCCTCGCCGACCGAAACTACGGACACGACGCCGCAGGGAACGTCAGCTACGTCAAAAACACGCTGTCAGCCACCACCACCGACACCCAGTGCTACCGGTACGACAAGCTCCGGAACCTCACCGACGCGTGGACGCCCGCCAACAACACCTGCTCCACCGGGCCCAGCACCAGCAACATCGGCGGCCCCGCCCCCTACTGGACCAGCTACGCCATCGACAGCAGCACCGGCAATCGCACCAGCCTCATCAAACACCCCACCACGACGGCCGGCACCACCACCACCGACACCTACACCTACCCAGCCGCCGGCTCCGCCCGCCCACACGCTGTCCAAGGGGTCACCCACAGCAGCAACGGGGCGACGGACAACTACGGCTATGACAGCGCCGGAAACATGACCACCCGGCCCGGCCAAACCGTGACCTACACCGCCACCGGAAAGGTCAAAGCCGTCACAGCCGGGGGAGTGAGCCAGGCATACATCTACGACGCCGACGAAACCCTCCTGATGCAATCAGACACCACCAACGGAACCGTCCTCTTCATGGGCGAAACCGAGATACGCATGCCCGCCGGCAGCACCACCGCAACCGGTGTCCGCACCTACAGCATCAACGGACTCCCGGTCGCAGAACGCACCGCAACCGTAGGAGTCACCGACAAGCCGCTCCGCTGGATCACTACCAACATCAACGGCACCTCCGACCTCGAAGCACTCGAAAGCACCGGCACCATCACCCGCCGCTACGACGACCCCTTCGGCAACACCCGAGGAACCGCCGCCACCTGGTCAAGCAACCACAAATACCTCAACGCACCCATCTCACCGCTCACGAAGCTAACGCAGCTCGGGGCGCGTGTGTACGACAGCACGATCGGCAAGTTCCTGTCCGTAGACCCGATTCTCGCTCCGTACAATCCTCAGCAGAACAATGGGTACGCGTATGCATCAAATACCCCGGTGACTTTGTCTGATCCTTCGGGCCTCTGTCCGCCTGGGCCGGGAAATGGTTGCGCGTCGGGTGCGGCGAACCGTGGGTCTATCAGCGGCCAGCGAGAGACACCCAGCACCAGCGGCGGAGGCAGCCCGCCGACAATTGGAAATCGACCGAGCGGTTGCGCGCCTTGGTGCACGCCCACCGAAAGCAGCACCTTCCCAGCCCCTCTAGTGCCGGTGCTCCCTCCGATTGCTGTACCGGCGCCCCGCAACGTACCTGCGGTGGGTGTTCAGGACATCGGAGTAGGCGCGCTCCGCGGCATCGGACTTTGGGCCGTAATTGGGATGGTGCTCAGTCTTTCTGGATCCACGAGCGACGGCGGGAAGCCGCTAAACGAGAATCCCGAATCGATCGAAGCTCAAGTGAGTGACCAGAGCACACCAGCCACACCGGATTGCCCCCCCGGGTTCCTCCTATGTGGCCCAAGTGGATCCTCGGGGGAGGTCGAAGCCCCTAAGACGCTCGACGAACTGGTCGAATCGGGTCTTCGACCGGCGAAGAATGACCTCAACCGAGCTGGCTATGAGTACCAGAAGCATGCTGGACGGGGAGAGCTACCTTCTGTACCCGGAAAGGATCTGAATCGTGTCGGCCAAGAGTTTCTGGAGGAAATTGTTAGAGACTCTGGAACGCAGGTACGAGGCGTCACTAGTGGACGCTTCTCCGGCGGAACACGGTATGTCGCACCCAATGGTTACAGCGCGACGTTTGATTCCAACGGACTTTTCCAATATTTCGGAGTGAATTAGGGCATGAGCATCGAACCGAGACCCGTTGAGCTCAAGGATTGGCGCCTCAATGCTCGAACGAAACTTCGCGGATTGATCGGGAAACGTATTCATCGCGTAGACTACTTGGGCTCTGGTTCGTGGTCTGAGGTGACCGATAGCAACGGAGCAATAGACAGCGTTGACAGCGCAATCGTGCTGCATCGAGGGGACCCGCAAAATTCGCTCGCCTTCGCATGGGCACTGACACGGGATCAGCAAGCTTTGTCACTGACGGAACCCACCATTTTCCGGTCACAGGCTAGTTGGACCGCTACGGAACGACCGGGATGGGCGCGCTTCACGCGGTCGAACGTTCGTGCTATTTCCGCCTATTTTCATCAGGCGGAGGACTCATACGCTGAAGCGCTATGGGCGGTGTCGCTCGTAACAGAGAATGGCAGCTGCGCTCATATCTGTCTAGGTCGTTTGGAGAACGGAGCGCCGGTCTATAGCCCTACCGAACTCCTGGTTGCTTTCGCGGATGACGCAATCGACCTTCAAGGGCCGTCGACCCGAGTCGAAAAGCTTTAGAAAAGGGTGTTCTACTCCTCCCCTCAATGGCTTTGAATATTGCTGGTAGACGGACGTGCCCCGACTAGGCTGCCTAGCCCAAGTCAACTGAGATCTCCGCGCTCATAGGGACGGATGAATCAAGATTCACCGGGCTCCTATGAGGTGTTCAACCCGGAGATAGCTGCGCCGCTGGATCCGTAAGTCGAGCTCGCGGCTCGGCGCTAGGCGATTATTCAAAGCGGTGTACCCCGCCAAATGACGATGGAAAGTACCGGATTGGTACGAACGATATACACTTCGGGCAGTGTGCAGGTTGTGACAGAGCAAGAAGGTCAAATCGTTGTGACGGTCCTTAGCAAATGAACCAGAGCCGCCACCGGCTCCTGTCCGAGCTTATTCAGATCATCGACCGGTACCTTAACGACGGTGCCGGAGTGATAGACGTTCAGTCGCGCCTGGATTCAACCATGCGTTTGTTAGATCAAACCGATCGTATGTTAATCGACCGACTACGCGATGCAGAAGCCGACCTCGAGCTGGCTCAGTACGGGATGCCCGAGAGCGCGCAGAGCGGGTTCATACGAGACCAACTCTTGAAAGTAAGAGCGCAAGCGGGGGAAGCACTTAAGAAGCCTTCTTGAACATGGTCACCCACATGCGGTCCAGGGGTCTCAGCAGCAGCGGAACTCGCTGTATCGCATCCAACGGTTATCGCGCGACGTTTGATTCCAACCTATTGAGCTCGAGGATTCTATTGAGCTCGAGGATTGGCGCGCGCACGCCCGAACGACGTTCCGAGGTTACGTCGGCCAACGTGCCAGTCGCGTCGACTACAGGGGGGCGAGTCCATGGTCTGGGGAGACCGACAGCGATGGAACTACGGACGTGTCGACAGCGCAATAGTCTTGCTCCGGGAGGACGGGCGCAGTTCCGTCGCAGTCGCCTGGGCATTCGCGCGAGAGCAACAAGCCTTGTCGCCGGCGGAGCCTGCGACCGTTCGATCGCAGGCTGATTGCTTGCCTCTGGACGCCCGGGTCCTCAGAGGTACGACACTTCGGTTCGGAGGTGAGATCAGGATGGCGCTCAAGGCGGCTTTCTCCCATGCTGTGTGCATCTGAGTGCCGTAGACAGGTCCCTTGCCCGGCCCCATCGCCACCTTCGTCTCAGACGCGATGGCCCTCAAGCTTGCAATCGTGGCATCGCCGGTTACCGCGCCTCGCAGTGCAGCCACCTCGAAGCCGACGCCACGCACGCCAGAACCCACGACGACGACCTTCCTTCGCAGGTAGTCTCGCGGCATGGTTAAGGGGACGGATGCGACGGCGGCTGTGCTGGTCCACATTGATTCGCCGTTTCTGAATTTCACGGAGACCGGCCCTGATTTTCGCTGGATAGATTGTCGTCGTTTCACAATCAAGTCACCCGGCAGCGATGCTGAGATTCTCGCCTCTCTAGTGGCCAACGACTGGTACGACCATAGCTTCGCCGAACCGACGCCAAGTCGCCCGTCTCCAGGTGCTCGGGTTCACGGACCCTACCGCCTTGACGCCATCTCAGCGGCGACATTCTCGCCAGTCGCTCGAGTGGACGCTCTTTGCCAACTCGAGGCTTGGGCGCGCAAGTACGACGGCGCACCCCTGGCGTTTCTAGCAAAAGTCGGGGCAATGATTGAGGATCTTCTGCCGACAGACTGGACCGTCTATGAGCTGCCGGACATTCGATCGTTCGCGCAGCATGACTGGGGCAACGTCATCGGAGTCGACGGCTTCTTCGAGTATGTAGGCGTATCGCCAGATCGGTCGAAGCTCACGCTAATCGTCGCCAGCGACGATTAGCGTCCGGAGCATCATGGCCCCTCTCATTTTCTACGCTTTCGGCATCATCCTTGGAACTTGCCTCATCGTCTTCAGACACAAGAGCGCGGAAGGAATGCAGACTCTTTTTCGAACGTTTGGCGACAATGGAGGACCTTTGGCTCGTCGATACACCCCCGGTCACAGCGTTTTCGGTGGGGTTTTACTTCTGATTTTCTGCGTGGTCCCATTCATCATCAATTTGGTAAGTCTGATCCGAATTGGCTGATGGTCGACCTGAGGCGTAAAGCGGACGATTTGAGCGGCGGTGCTTTCGCAAGTTGCGGAGCTAGTCGCGACCCTGCGGATCGCGGGCCTTATGGTGGTCGCTGCGCGCCAAGCCGATAATAATTATTATGTCAATAAGAAGACGGCATCTTCGCACGTGATTCGAACTGGCCGGTCCCCTCGACCTCCCTCACATTGCAAGGAACCAGAGCCCGCCTGGACGCCAAGAACGAGTGGACTGCATGGAAATCGCTTCGACGCCCTTGTTAGTAAATGACCGCTGATCGGACGTTTCTTTGACACGCTTGACGCACATTCGCGGTTAATGCGAACATTTCGCATATTATGCGGATGGATGAGCCGGGTCAACCAGGAGCGGTTCCTGTCCATCTGCGCGCTGGTATCGCCATCCTGAACGCCGAGGAAAGCGTCTGGGTGGCGATGCTCGACGGGTGGGCTGCACAGCAGGTCACTCGGCTTCTGTCGGCGTCGACGATCGAGAAGCGCCGTTCGATCGCGGTGCGGTTCCTGGCGTTCGCTGGCTGCTATCCGTGGTCGTGGACGGCGTCGATGGTCGATGAGTTCTTCCTCGAGCTCCGCGGTTTGAAGGGCGCGTCCCACGCGACCCTGCTGGGTTACCAGAACGCGTTGCGGATGTTCCTGGAGTATCTGACCGATCCGGCTTACGGCTGGAGCGAGCACTGCTGGGACCGGTTCGGTGACCACCCCGCTCAGGTCTTCCACGAGTGGAACACCGCCCGTCACGCGCAGGCCGCGATCGGCACCCCCGGAAAGCGGCCTTACACCCGCGACGAGATCCAGGACCTGTTCGATTGCGCGGACGACCGGGTGCTCCGCATCCGCCGCTCCGGGTCGAAGGGCTGGATTCCGGCGTTCCGGATCGCGACGATGATGAAGGCCGCCTACGCCTGGGGTCTGCGCCGCAACGAGGTCCGTCAACTCGATCTCGTCGATCTCGCCTCAAACCCTAGGGCACGCCAGTTCGGTGATGTCGGGATCATCTATGTCCGGTTCGGGAAGGCGATGCGCGGCTCTCCCCCGAAGCGCCGCACGGTTCTGACGCTGCCGGAGTTCGACTGGATCGTCGAGTGCATACGCGAATGGAGAACCGATGTCCGGCCGCTGTTCGCGCCACCCGGGTCGACTGCGCTTTGGCCGAGCGAACGCAGCGGCATGGTCGCCGCTGACTCCGTGAGCCGGGCCTTCAACGAGGTCCGCCGCGAGGCGGGCTTGGTCGAGGATCTCGACTTCCATTCGCTGCGCCGCTCTTACGTTACGCACCTGGTCGAGGACGGTTACGACGCCTTCTTCATCCAGCAGCAAGTCGGCCACGAACACGCCTCCACGACCTCTATCTATACCGGCCTGTCCCCCGATTACCGCGCCCGCGTCGTCGATGACGCGATCGCCCGGATGGCCACCCAGCTCACCACGAAGGAAACCTGACCATGCAACGACGAATCGAACACGGCTGGCGGCTTCGGGAGCTGATGGCCGCCCGAGGAATGAACACCATCTCCGACCTCATCCCGCACCTCTCCGATCGGGGCATCCACCTCTCGGACTCGCAGATCTATCGCCTCGTCGGCGGCACGCCCGAACGCATGAACCTGGCACTGCTCGGCGCGATCCTCGACACCCTCGACTGCACCTTCGAGGAGCTCTGCCCGATCACCGTCCAGGCCGTTCCCGACCGCGCCACCGGAACGGTCGACGCCTCGGCGACGAAGGACGCGTTCCGTCCCGCTCGAGCACGGGTCCACCGACCTGAATGAGCCGGCCCCGCTCCCCTGCCGAATGCGTCCGCTGCGGCCGCACGGGGGTTCGGTTCGCCACCACGTGGCCTGAGGGGCGCATCTGTCGACGCTGCTACCAACGCGCCACCCGCCTCCACGGCACCTGCCCGGGCTGCCACGTCAATCGTCTGCTTCCCGGACTGCTCGCCGAGGAACCGTGCTGCGTCGATTGCGCCGGAATCCCCAAAGACTTCCACTGCGCCCGTTGCGGCCGCGAAGACGAACCCGTCCGCATCGGACTCTGCGCCCACTGCTGCCTCACCGACGACCTCACTGACCTCTTCACCGACACCCACGGGCACATCAACCCCACGATGCTGCCGCTGTTCACCGCTCTGACGCAGCAGGCGCACGCCCGCAGCGCCCGGGTCTGGTTGATCGTCAACCCGCACACGAAGGCACTCATCCGAGATCTCTCCCGCGGCGTCGCGCCACTCGAGCACGCCACCTTCACCGGACACAGCCATCCGAGCAAGGTCGCGTTCCTCCGGGAACTCTGCGTCGAACACGGCCTCCTCGACCCTGTCCACCTCGACATCGAACGATTCCAGACCTGGCTCGACAGCAAACTCGCCGGCGCCGAACCTGACGACGCACGCCTGCTGAGGCAATACGCCCGCTGGGTCCACCTCAACCGCATGCACCACCTCGCCACCACGGGCCAGCTGAAGAAGGGCACCTTCCTCTCCGCCAAACAATCAACGACCGTCGCCCTCGAGTTCCTGCGCCACATCCGAGACCGCGGCCACTCCCCCGCGACCTGCACCCAGACCGACATCGACGACTGGCTCATAGGCCCCACCACCCGAAGTCTTGCCCGCGGCTTCGTCCGCTGGTCCGTCAGCCACCGCCACCTCCCCTCGCTCGAGTTTCCCTACCGAGTCGCGAAGGCGGAGCCGATCATCACCCAGCAACAACGACTCGACCACATCACCCGGCTCCTCTCCCCCACCAACGCCCTCGACCCGGACGAGCGCGCCGCAGCCCTGCTCCTCCTGCTCTATGGGCAGCCACTCGTCCGCATCGCGCAAATGCGGCTGCACCAGCTCACGGCCACCGAAACGGCGATCATCGTCGCGTTCACCGGCGACGTCCTCACCATTCCGTCACCGTTCGACCGTGTCATCCGAGAACACCTCGCCGCGCTGCCCCATCAGACAACATCCGCCCACCGCGACAACCAGTGGCTTTTCCCCGGCGGCCGACCCGGCCAACACCTCCACCAGGGCACCCTGATGAACAAGCTCCGCAACGCCGGGGTCGACCTCCGCGGCGCCCGCAACGCCTCCCTTCGAGCCCTCGTCCTCGAACTGCCCGCACCCGTCGTCGCCGACTCCCTCAACTACAGCTACCAAGTCACCGACAAGCACCGTCAGAACACCGGAGCCACATTCGCGGACTACGTCTCCAGACGCCCCTCCCCCAACACCGGCACCAGCACCAGCACCGCTTGATTAATACAGCAGACACTGTATTAATGGGCTCATGCTCACGATCAGCACGCGCCTCGACGTCATGAACAGGCTCGGCCGCGCCATGGCCGACCCGACCAGATCGCGCATCCTGATGCTCCTGCTGGACCAGCCGGCCTACCCCGCGGAGATCGCCCAGCAGCTCGAACTCACCCGTCAGAACGTCTCCAACCACCTCACCTGCCTCCGCGACTGCGGCATCGTCGTCGCCGAACCCGAAGGCCGGCAGCACCGTTACGAGATCGCCGACGCCCACCTCGCGAAAGCACTCAACAACCTCGTCGGAGTCGTGCTCGCCGTCGACGCCTCCGCCCCCTGCAACGACGAAGCCTGCACCGTCCCCGGCTGCTGCGAGGTCACCCTGTGACCACCACAACCGAACGCCCAAACCATGACCGAAAGGCGGTGCTGCAGAAGCGCATCCGCCTGATCGTCGCCATCACGATCGGCTACAACCTGATCGAGGCGATCATCGCGATCGCGGCCGGCACCGCAGCCTCATCCGGAGCCCTGATCGGTTTCGGCCTCGACTCCACAATCGAAGTGCTCTCCGCTGCAGCCGTTGCTTGGCAGTTCACCCGCAAAGACCCCGAGCGCTGGGAGAAGGGCACCCTCCGCGTCATCGCTCTCGCGTTCTTCGCTCTCGCCCTCTACGTCGGCGCCAACGCCATCCTGACCCTCACCCAAGCGGTCGACATCGAGCACAGCACCGTCGGGATTGTCCTCACCGCTCTCAGCGTCGTCATCATGCCGTTCCTCTCGCTCGCGGAACGACGCACCGGACGCGAACTCGGCTCCGCGACAGCAATCGCCGACTCGAAGCAGACGCTGATCTGCACCTACCTCTCGGCCGCCGTCCTCATCGGCCTCCTCCTGAACACGCTCTTCGGATGGTGGTGGGCCGACCCGATCGCCGCTCTCGTGATCGTCATCTTTGCGATCCGCGAGGGCATCCAAGCCTGGAAGGGCGATGCTTGCGCCACCTCAGTCGGCATGCTCCTCGAGGACGACGACCACAAAGACGAAGGCCACCACCACTGAGGGCTTCGGGGTCACCGCAACTCTGTCAGCTGCCCCAAAGGACGCCCAAACGAACAGAATTCGCCGGTCACGAATCCGCCGGGGCACCACATAAGGACGGCATCTTCTCATTGGACGCGAGCTGGCCGGCCCCTGACCTCGGAAGTATCGCAACGATCTAAATTTATTCGGATGGCTTCCGAGAGCGCGCCCGAGGATGAACTGTCGCGCAGTTCAGAACCGCTACAAGATTGCCGACGCCCACCTCGGGAAAGCCCTCGACGACCTCGTCGGAGTCGTGCTCGCCGTCGGAATCGTCTTCTCCATCAGCTACGCCGCCCAGCGGAACAGGCGGATAAGCAGCTTCCCCAGAGGGGAGTCTCCCGACCGTTGGCTCTGTGGAAAAGTGGCGTCGTTTAGTAGCTTTCGCGTCGCGTTCGCACGCGGCCTGCACACGATCGAGCAGAGGCCCGGCGGTGGCTCGTTCGAGCCATCGTGGGCATCGCCCCTCTCGGCTGTCCTAGGGCCGAGTCCCGGCCACACGTTTGAGAAGTCGAAGGCTCTCGTCGACAGGCGGATAAATTGAATCCTCCCCGATGCCGTGGTGATCGTCCAAGACCTTCCTGATCTCAGGTTTCAGGTCTCCGGGAACGGGGATCGTCAAACCGGCAGCGGTCCAATTTCCCTTAAGTTCTCTTTCCAACTTTGCCAGTGGCCCTCCCTGCGCCCCATGAATCATCGGGAATTTGATCATCAGCGTGGAAACATCTCTCAGCTCTTGTTGCGTCAACGGGGCCCGCTTCTGGTTTCCCTTCGGAGGATGAATTTTCGTGTCGTTCCAATACTGATGGTGGCCTCCCACGTTTGTCGTGAGCCCACCTACGAGGAAATAGCCCTGCTGCGAGATCATTCGCGGATCCGTGAACGGCAGGATAACTGGCCACGTGGTCTGTTGCCATGGATGCGCCTCCGGATTGGGCCACTCGACGTGCTGCCCTTTGGAACGAGCGAACTCCTCCCACAACGATGGTCTTGTCCCGACCACGAAGATACGACCGTCGAAGCTGTCGTGCAGTTCGCTGGCGAAGTAGAGCGCGACTTTCCACGACGCAGAGACGTCGATGAGCCGGGTAGGAATGAGATGGTGTTGGAGGACTGTCAGCAGCTCCAGCGCTGTCAAGTTTCGACCGATACCTTGGGCCCGCGCTTCGTCGAGGACGCGCTTTTCCGCCGCCACCATGTCTTGTTCGATCTGTTTAGGCGTGGCGTCTGGCGACAACCCACTCTTCAAGGTCCTGTACAACGAGGAGTTCAGCCCGTAGCTCCCGGTTGCCTGTCCGCGGAAGAAGTAACGGACGCTGTCCGATCCATAGGGTGCGGGAATGAGTCCGCCCTGATCGAGGGTTTCAGCTCCCTCAAGCAGGTTTTTCAAACCTTGAACGTATTCAGCCCCGCTCTTTGCCGCGACGATATGTTCTCGCTCCGAGAAAAACTCCTGGGCGGCACTCACGCCACTCCTCGTACGAGCATTGCGCCGCCCTCTCTGCCTCTCCCCCGAGTGGCCTCCCGGCTAGCCTATCCGCGCCCGTTCGGTGGCACACGGCGGGGTCGACGTCAGCGCTCCGTGGGGAGTTGTGCTTCGCCGGGATGGAGATGTCACTCGTCGACGGTGAGGTAGACGCCCCCGGTATCGTCGGTACCCACTCCGATGGGTAGGCGTCGCCGCCCTACCGGAGATAGACCCCGATTGTGGGGAACGCGCCGGGTTGGAGCCGCAGTGATCGACCACGCCGCGAACACCGACGAGTGAGATCGCGATTCGGTTTGAAGTGGCGGCCGCTGTGTCGGTAGCGCCCCCTTTGGACGGCTCACTCAAAATGCGGACCCACTGGCTCCGATGCGGCAGCGGCATCTTCGGGTACCTCGCCTGGGTGGTAGTTCTTAAGGTTATCGAGCAGGAGCGTGTGAAGGTTGCGACGCCGTGGTTCACCACGAGATGTCTCGACTTCCTCAATGATCCTAAGGAGGCCTGCCTCGCGCAGTTCCTTCGTGCCTTTGGTCCAGGTGTCGTCGGAAAGACCGTACTCGCGCTTGCGGTGCGCTTCGACGTAGATGCCTCGGGGCGCGGATCGACCACCAGTGAGCTCGCGCAAGATCACTAGTAGTGCGATCGCGGTACCAGATAGGGTTACAATCCAGCCCCGCTCCCACAGCTCAATTGGCAGCGTGATGTAACCCTCTTGCAGTTTCGTGTCATCCCACTCCTCGCCTCCACCACCCGGAAACAGTACAACCGTGGAGGGTACATGCCCCGGGTTCCGCTCCCGACGCACGAGCTCGTTTTCTTGAAGATCAGCGAAGGCTTTGTTGACGCGACGGCTTCCGGCACTCTCTGGGTCCGGCAGGTGAAGCATCTCCGCGAGCTCCTTCGCGCTCACCTTCGTATCGTGTGGTGGCCGCGTGGCCATCATCAACGTGGTGATCAGCACCTTGATACGGACGCCCCCTCCCCCACGTAGTAGCGCGGCCAGCGGAGGAACCGCTCTTGCCGAAACCCTGTCTCGTGCGAATGCCTGGGGAAGCCGCACACTCTCCCGCCGCTTGGACCTTCTGACCGCGCGCTCCAGTAGCGCGATGGCCTCCTGTGGTGGGCGTTCCATAACCTTTTCTCCGATCGCGCTAAGTCGCATACGCGATCAGCGGACACACGGGCAGTGCACGGGGTGCAATGGTCTGCTACGCGGTACTCCGATATGCATCTATTGCGACCGCTGCTCGCGTGGGTATTGTACCGTCATTCAAGCAGGGGTTGCAACGCTCAAACAGTGATGGTCAGTCCGTCTATAGCGTAGGGGTTACTCCGCCAATATTGTAGGGTTTGTGATTCTTGCTCATGTAGACATTAACAAGCATGATCTCCTTGAGGGCGACATCGAGCCCCACGGGCCCGGCGTAATTCGGGGCGAAAGGAGGTTGATTGCTCATGCGCGGCTTTCGATTGACGGTGCGATTCTCTGCACGGTCGTTCAGCATCACGCTCGAGCCTTGGAGGCGTGGGGGTGGATAGATGAGCTGTGAGAGGCGGATTTCGACCCACCCCTATTCCATCGACTAGAGCAATGAAGCGCAAGCCTTTCGCTCGCCGGATACATTCCGTCTTTATCCGGCGGGCGGAAGGCCCCCCAAACTAACTTCTTCCACCCCTCGGCTGTCGCGTCGATTCTTCGCGCAACGGCAGCATCTCGCCAGTCGGGATGTATGTCCCCCAGCAGCCCGGCGGGACCTACCGAATACCGGGGGCCGACCGCTAACTATCGATCGTCTGAGATGCCTGTTCGCACGGAGATTCGCGTGGCGAAGAAAATTTCCCAGTCAACGGACATCGTGAAGGGCTCGTCGACTCCAATGACGAGCATGTCGTGAGTGGTCGAGAAGTCAGGTGCTGCGACGAGCTGTGCACAGGCCTCTCGGACTGATTCGACTGGTCTCGCCAACTCATTGGCAAGCTGGCTTAACGTCGTCGCGATCCTATCCGCGGGTGCAAGCTCGTGGGGCCTGAAGAGCTCGATGATGGCGTACTCGGTTTCCTCATGGAGCCTTTGCCATCGCAGCGACTCTTCGCGATGTCTGACGTCATCACTTAGAGGCAGGACCTCCTCAGGGAGTAGCGCACTTGGGTTGAGTTCGTAGGTACCGCCGTTGAGGCGAAGGACGCCGGCGGCGGTCATGAACTCAATGAGGTCTCGAAAAGTGCGGACGGGAGCCACACTCAGATGCGCCGCGAATCGGTCCATTTCGGCCACCTCGGCAACCCGCAGCTGCGCTTCGTGCGCCATCACCTGCGCGGCCGTCCGCTGGCGTTCCTCATCGGACGAGGCGAAGGGTGTGCCCTCGAAATGCTCATCCAGCTCGGCTAGCTCATCGTCGGTGTACTGATGGAGCGGCTCCCAGGCATCGGACGCAAGACCTTCTGCGGAGTGTGGAGACCCCGCTAGTTCAGCGTGAAACTGCTCGAGCGTGGCGCCCTGCAGCCGCACGGCGATCTGAGCGGGCTCGATTGCCGCGTTGGGCAAGATCCTTGCCCAACCGCTATCGAGATACACACTTTGAAACAGGACCCACCCGGCTTCGCTCATCCCGAAAGGATACTTTCCAAACGGAGCTCTGAGGCTCGACGAGTCCAGCCTCGTCGAGTGTGAAATGTCCGGCTAGGTCCCGATTGCGTCGAGTCCTCACTGAGGGGATACCAGGGAAAAGGCCGCTGAGTCTTAGCCGGTCGGAGAGTTTCGTGAGACAAAACTCTCCGCAGGCTCGACCATCGGATCTGCTGGCTTAGACCAGTCTCTAGAGCTGATCGAGCGCTTGATAGAGATCGCCGCGGTGTGCGTCAGCGCTTGGTCCGACATCAAAGAACACTAGATGGCACGTTGGATCGAACTCCTGGACGCGCATTGGCTCGGGATAACGCTCTCCACTCGCGAGAGAGACTGGGTACAGCAGAGCCACCTGATTGGTTCGAAGTCCGGAGTGACGTGCGTAGGCGACGACCTGGTAAATGTCAGCCCGTCGCACACGAATGCGTTGGCCTCGTGCTGGCCTAAGGTCGATCGTCTCATCATTGGTTGCAGGAGCTACCGGAAGCACGTTCTTGTACTTGGCGTCGAGCACCAGCTCAGTTCCGTCCGCGCGGCGCATGACATAATCGGGCTTCACCGGCGTCGATCCATTCGTGTTGCCATTGCTATCGAGGAGGGTTGCTCGGTGGCGACCACGCACACGATTTGCACCTGGCCAGGCGTCGAGGACATTACCGAGCGCTTGTTCGTAGAGGCCATTGAGGGACCACATGATGGCATCCTGTGCGTGGCCGCCGATCTCGGTGGAGACGTATGTGCCCTCGAGGAGCGCGGTCGTGAATCGCACGATAGGCCCATAATGCCGTTGTGGTCCGGCGAGGTTCAGGCGGCGAGCGTCGTGCGGTTGAGCTGGGACATCTCCCACACCGGCGAACAGTGCGAGCGCTCGTCGCGTGAGCTCATCCAGCGCTGTGCGGGCTCCTTTTAGTGGAACCGCGCGGGAAAGGATCGCGACCTGTCGAAGACCAGCCTTCAAGTAGCGATTTGCAGGAGTGTCGTGAGATGGTTCGGTGAAGCGCGCAGGGATAACGTGCGGCCGCGCCTGCGCGACGGAACGGCTCAAGTATCGAGCGACATCGATGCGGCCGCGGACACGACCAACTAAGTCCTCTTCGCGGACGACATAACCGCGCCGGAGCCAGCGAGTTGCGAACGCGAGCACTTCCGCGACGTACCAGCCCAGTAAACAGGCAGCGGGTTCAGCGCGCAACGCGGCAAGGTTGGCTCTTGCGTCCTTGAGCTTCTTGCCTACGCTCTGTGTCCCGTATGCCCAATCGGCGAGAAAAAAGAGGTCAAGTCCCTCGATCTTTGGGGTGACTCGCAAGTGGACTGGCTCGCCGGCGATATCAAGCCGAGCTATGCCGGTGAAATCCGCGGCTCGCACCGTCCAGTCATCGTCGCCTGGTGCCTTTTGGAAAGTGAGGCTGAGTTCCTCCCAGCGCCCGGGGGAAACGGAGCTTACAAGCTGGTCCGTTGCGCGTGTCGTCGACTGCTCGACAATCTCGAGGAGCGGCTCTCCGATATCCCAGTCGGCAGCGGAAGCGATGTCAGTCATCGCCCGGGAATTCAGCCGTCGTTGGCTCAGAATCGGTGAGCCACGTGAGTAGCGCCTCTTCCACAGCCTGCTGCTTGTCCGCGTCGTTGTTGACTCCAATGGCACTCAGAACGGCAGCAAGTTTGGCCGCATCGACGAGCCCCTCTGCTGCGTATTCGCTAAGCAGAGGTACGACCTCATACGCAAATCGGCGCGCCACCGAGCTCAGCGAGTCCGCTTCGGTCAGTGCATCGCCCGACGGCAGGAAGTACGAGTGGCCAACCGCGAGTGCCGCATTATTGTCAGCCGCGGTGAACAATCCAGAAACAGCGTCGAAGAGGCGACGGGCCGCTTCCCGATCGGCGTTGCCAAGCCAGGCAGCCCCGTCTATGACGCCGCCGTCCGGTTCGAGATCGATGAACGTGAACCTCCGCCGAAGCGCGTAGTCAATGAGCGCTATGGATCGGTCAGCGGTATTCATCGTTCCGAGGAGGATCAGATTCGACGGGAGCGTCATGGAAGGGTCACCCTCCACTGTGTAAGGCGTGCGAACTGGAGCGTCTCGGTACTCAAGTGCATAAAGCAGCTCCCCAAAAACTCTCGCGATGTCTGCGCGGTTGACCTCGTCGACGATCAAAATCACGTCGCACTGGCTTCCCGCTTCGCGCAGTTCGACTGCGACCGCAGCGAGGAAGCTGAGCACACGGTGCTCAGCCCGAAATGTCACGCCGTTCGCGGTGGGCGCGGGCGCGAGCGTTCGAACGAAGTCTTCGTATCCATAGCTCGGGTGGAACTGCGCGATGTCCCAAATGGCTGTGTGCCCTAGCCGGATGGCTGCTTGCGCGACATCGTAGGGGGTACGTTCGTTGGCCGGCAGCCCCGCCAGAATGGCGGACAAGTTCGATTCGTCGCCGCGGCCAGCTGATGCCCACTCCACATACTGCTTCGCGACATAGGTCTTGCCAGTGCCTGGTGCGCCCTGGAGAACAACTTGCTTTCGGCGGCGAGCCTCCTCGTGAAGCACTTGCAAACTACTCGGAAGCGCCGCCCTCGCCGACAGCGGCGTCGTCGTGCGCGGACGGGCAGCTGCCCGGAACTCTTCCTTCGTCAGCCCGAACCAGCGGTTGGTCTTCCACAAGAGCGCCAGCTCGACCGCGTCGCCTCGCTTGGCGACGACCCGGCTGACCTGGTCACGGATGCGCTCCTCGAGGAACTCAACGACTGCTGGAACGAACTGCGCGGTGGGGAGAAAGAGCGCTGCGCCCACAATCGTTGGACCATAGCGCTCAGGTTCGAACAGAGGGACAGACGCCGCTTGATTCAGTAGCGAGGATGCCGCTTTGCGGGCTTGCGCCCCTACGCCAAGCCCGTCGAAGGCCCGCTCAACGACGTCCGTTGAAAACCCCGCTGCATCAAAACTTCCCTCCGCGCCTGCGAGGGTCTCTTCGACAACCGCGGCGATGCGCGGCTCTGCAAAGACACGGGCGGCCCATGCGAGGGCATTAGCAATACCGGTCTCTCCCCCACGGGCCGCGCGAAGCCATGCATCGTCTGCAAGCACTCCGCCATGGAAGGTGAACATGCTTTCAACCCAGCTCGAGGCTGACTCGGCGCTATTGGCGTCAGCGATGCTCATGACCTTTTGGAGACTCATCCCCGGCGTGAGCTGGCCGGCCGTGGTCGTCAGACTCGCGAGGGTCGTGTTCCTCGTCAGGGACATGTGTTCGAGACCAACATCCATGGGCTGATGCTATCGGCGGCGCACGTCCATCGTTGGACTACGACATGCAAAGCGCAACCGCGCAGAACGTCGGTGGCAAGATCTAAAGTAGGGTCATTCCCAAGATCTAAATTGGAGACCGCCCCGTGTCATTGACAGCCGAGCCAGTTCGCGCTCGCCCACGAGCTATCGAGCCGCTACGCGAAGAGCAGGCGCCCCCGCCGCTTCCGACGGTAGAGGGTGGGTTTAAGACGGTCTACGCTGATCCGCCGTGGCAGTTTCAGAATAGAACCGGCAAAGTTGCCCCCGAGCATCGTCGACTAGACCGCTACTCAACAATGACGCTCGACGCAATCAAAGCTCTTCCCGTTGCCGATCATGTGGCGAAGAACTCGCACCTCTACCTGTGGGTACCGAACGCGCTACTGCCCGAAGGCCTTGCAGTCATGGAGGCGTGGGGGTTCCGCTACATCAGCAACATCATCTGGGCAAAGCGACGGAAGGACGGCGGACCAGACGGCCGCGGCGTTGGCTTCTATTTCCGCAACGTCACGGAGATTCTCCTTTTCGGCGTGCGCGGATCCATGCGCACTCTGGCCCCGGCGCGCTCTCAAGTGAACATGATCGAAACCCGTAAGCGTGAACACAGCCGCAAGCCCGATGAGTTCTACCCGCTCATCGAAGCCTGTTCGCCGGGACCATTCCTCGAAATGTTCGCTCGCCACGCCCAGCCCGGATGGCACGCGTTCGGTGACGAAGCATCAGATGAAATCAGCCCCCGAGGTCGTGAACAAAAGGGATATGGAGGAGGCGAGATCGAACGCACCTGGAACCCCGACGATGCGCCAAAGCTTGCCCCTCACCAGCGCATCGATGGGGCGGCAGCGGATGAGCTGGCAAAACTAGTGCGAGCGTTCTACGACTCCGGCCAGAGCATTCGTGACATCGCATCAACAACTGGTTACAGCATCCAGCGTGTGCGCTCTCTGTTACGGCACGCAGGGGCCGACCTGCGGGCTCGTGGAGGCTCGCACGGCTGATCGATCAGCGCACGAACCGACGCTGTTGCAGCAGACGGATGTGGCAGAAACGTAGGTCAGAAAATGGCTGTGGTGGTCGTTGGAGCCTACGCTCCCTCGACCACCACGATGCAGCTCGGCGCCCGTCTAGACGGGGCTCACCTCAAGGGTGATATCGGTGTCCGGGCCGAGGCGAAGCACCGTCGGCAGGTCAACGGTGCTGCCGTCCAGTAGCCGCACCCCGTTGTGCCAAACGCCGTTGCGTGAGAGGTCGTTGACGCTCAGGACCGGCTGAGCATCCCCTCGCTCAACTAGAGCCAGGACGGCGTGTACACGGGAGAGCACGTCGCTCTCTGGCAGCCTCAGGTCGACGCGCAATCCGCGACCCACCTTGAGCTCCTGGGAGGGGCGCAACACGGACTCCGCCAGGACATTGTCTGCCCTCTTCACCTGCACACGTGCGTTATGGCTCGCACCCGCGACGGCTGTCTCGATGCTGTCGGGCAGCAGCTGGGTGCGGACCTCGTCGGGGAACAGCACCTCGGGGCCCTCATCGGCGGACGCGGGCTGCTCGAACGGGCTCGCTGTGCCGCGTGCTGTCGCGCGCGCCTCGACGCGCTCCCCCGGCACCAGCAGCAGCCGGAAGTCGCCGCGTACCTCCAGGCCGTCCCAACGGGTAGCGCGTCCCTGCAGCGCTGCGTAGTGCTCGGGGACCGCCGCGCGCACCCGCTCGTGCAGGTCACCCATCTCCTCGGCTGACTCTACGAGCGTCTGGTAGGCGATGGCGGGCAGCCGCACGAACACGTCGCAAGTGCCGAACGTGTGCGAACTCTTCCAGCCGTGCTTGGTGCGGCCTGCCAAAGCCTCGGCAGCACGGTCGATCACCTGTTCGTCGATGGGAACCGGGCGCCGCAACGTCGCCCATGAACGCCATCGGGGTGCCGATGCGTCGTTCCGGATGGGGTGGGTGCCACCGAAGCTGGGGCAGGCTTTGAAGGTACGGCGCACTAGCACCACCACGGCACCGACCCCCGTTAGAACGATTACGAACCACATGAACTCGGACATGAGACTCCTCTCCTCATTACACAGTGAAGCGAGGATGGGCTCACCTGTCCTCGGACCTCAACGTCTGTTGGGATGCGCTGGTCGGCTCCGGCTGTCGACTAGTAGCAGTACTGCCGTGCCCGCCGCGGCCGCGGCCGCGGCGATTGACCATGCTGGCGGCCCGAACACGCCGAACACGGCCAGAACGGAGGTGAGCGTTGCTGCACCTAGTGCCAACGTGCGCAGGACGCTTCCGTTGTGAGCGGGCAGGTTTTCATCGAAACTGTACGGCGCGACGGGAGCCATTGGGGGACGCTCGAGAGGTATGGTCGGCCACGGGTGGTCGGTGACGGGCGAAGCTGGAGCGGTCCGGTGCTGCTGTGCCGCGGCCGCTGCTGAGCCTCCAGACAGGATTTGGCCCAGGGTAGTGGAAGATTGTGCAATGTAGGTCTCGGGTAGCCGCGAGATCGCGGCCGCGAGCCGCTCCGGTGCCGGATCAGCTCCGCGGACCACCATCACGGTGTGCTCGGGATGGGCCGCCAGCAGGACACCGGCCAGCTTGCCAATGCCCTCCGGAGGCGCCTGGCCCTCGGTCCAGAAAGCCCGGGTGAGGGCCTCGCTGCCCGAACCCCACGACATGACAAGTGCACGACTCAACCAGCCACGTCCCATGACCGAGGTGATGCGTGGCCCGGACGCAGCGACGTAGTCCTGCACGAATGGCGCCAGAGTAGCTTGCGCGTCCGGGTCGGAGTCGACGCGGATGTGATCGGACAGCAGCCGCATCGCTGAGGGTGCCAGGACGGTATCTTTGACTCCCCACGTTCGGGCCGCAGCGAAAGCTTGGGCGCTGTCGGCGGAGCGTGTCACGATCGCGTCGCGCACTGCATCGCCGGCGGCCGTGTTGAGTGCCAAGCGTTGCCCTGGGGTGCGCAACAGCGAATACCCGGAACTAACGACGCGTTCGGCGTATTCGGCAGCCAGAGCGTCGCGCCGGGCTTCGCTTTCCTCAGTACGGAGCATGTCGATCAGTTCGCCGTCCGACAGCGCTGGGATCGGCGTGCGCTCGCGTTCGCGGCGAAGAACCCAGCGCTCCAGCTCTTGTACGGAGCTGATCCCGTCCGGTGCCCTCTCGTTCAGTGCCAATAGTCGCCGGGTGAGCTGCTGCGCGGCCTCGCTGGCATCTTGGCCGTTGTCGTCCACGGTGAGGGTAACTTGGTCGCGCAGCGCATCGTTAGACGAAGCGACGCCGATCCGGCAGCATAACGTCGTGGGGAGCGCGTCAAAGCCGGCTGCGAGTTCCGCAAGGCCGGCGGAGCTCTGCGCAGAACGTCCTGATGCAGCGTCCAGAAGTGCAGCCAAAACCGACGGGGTCACGATGGCGCCCGCGGGCACGTGTTCCCTGCTGGGATGCGGTAGAACGCGAGTCGGTACCGCGTCCACCGGCCAGTCCAGTACGGGAAGTCGCCGTGCGGCCAGAAGCAGTGCTTCGGCCGCCGTGAGTGGACGATCTCCGGCCACATGCAACTCGACGACGACACGGCCGCCTCGCCCGCTGCGGTCCAGCCCAAGGTCGCGACGAAGCGCGAGCGCCGGACCGAAAGGAGTCGTCGGCAGGTACGCGAAAGTGCGTTCGCCATCGTCGAGTCGGTCAGGTTTGAGTACCCCCGCGAGGTCGGCCCGCTCGGGCGCTGTCGTCCACCGCCACCCGTCGGTCAGCGCCACAACGCCGAATCCGATACCCGCTAAGGTGGTGTCCGCCCACGAGTAGACCAGTGTTTCGATTTGGTCGGTGCTTTTAGACATAGTTGCCCAACCCGTCGCGGATGAAGGTGTAGAGCAGCGGATCGAGTGCACGGGTGCGGTCACCGGGTCCGGACGCTGCGCCGGCGGTTGCCCCAGAAGGGAGGTCGCGGTCGTCAGCCCCAGTACCAGAGATGGCCGTTAGATAGAGCGGTTTCGCAATGGTGGCCGCCATCGAGAGGTAGCGCTTGCCGCCATGCTCTGCGATGAATCGGGCTATCTGTGACTGCTCGCTGCCGAGAACGCCTAAGAGCGATCGCTGCGGGCGCGGCGTCAGAAGTTGGACCGGGAACGATGAGATGTTGGCATAGCGGTCACACTTGGTAAGTGCCAGCACGACCATGCGCTTGCGTCTCACCCTGCTTGCCTTAATGTGTTCGCGCAGATTCTGGATTCCTCCCAACATGAGGTCGCGCAGACGTTCGAGATCTTCACCGCGACTCTGGACGTTCTCGGGCAACCCGCTGAGCGCCTCTGGCGGGATGGTAATTACCAGGACGTCCAGCTCTGGTAGGAAGGAGTGGACGCCTCGAATGTCTGAAGAGTCCGCCTCAATCCACTGGTCACCCGCGGTGTTGAAGATAAGGAGCTCACGAGATCGCCGTGCCGAGTCGAGCTCCATGCGGAACGTGAGGGCACTGTACGGCTCTATTTCGCTCGCGCGACGGGTAGCTTTACCGAGCGTCTCCTTCCAAGCGTCGAGCTGAGCGCGGTCTATCTCGGCACCCACACCGTGTCGCCGCAACTGGTCCACCGCGAATGATTGGCGTATTGAGTCAATCATGGAATCCTTGCCCGACCGGGGAAGGCCGAAGACTCCCATCGTGATCGCATTCCTAGGCGCCAGGGGATGTCCATTTGGGCAGAATGCCCTGACAATGGAGGTGCCTCTGGCAGCGCTTGCACCCTCCGGGCCAGATGCTTCAACGCGCGAATCGATGTTGGTGCCCGTCAGCCAGTTGACGCGTACCTCGCAACGCAGACAGTAGTGGTGTGGAGTCGTCATGATGTCGCCTCCTTCCTCACGGCGATGCCGTCCTCCAGACGGGTGACGAGTGCATCGCCGTCGGTGCCGAGGGCATTAGGGTTCTGCAGGAACACCACCACCATCATGTCTGTGTCGCCGATCTTGAAGGTCTTGTATCGCTTACTCTCGGCGGGATCGTCTACGGGCAGGTCCGCCCAGGCCTCCGAAACAGCATTGCCTCCTAGCGGTTGAAGCCATACCTGAGCGCGAGTCGAACCGGAGCTCGTCGTCAGGGTCAGTTCCGTACCGGCACGCCACTGGGAGTCATCGTCGTCGCCCCCCCAACGGTACGGATAGTTTGGGCTTATTCCCGACTGGATCGGGACGCTCAGGGTGGCGAGAGCGTCGCGGACCCTGACGAAGGACGGATCGAGAGTCTCGGACGGGCCGAGTTGCAGGCTGCCGAGGAGGGCGCGTCCGGCGTCCTCAATCTCGGGTCGAGACGCGATGTTGCAGTCGGCAGCGTAGACCCGAAGTTCTGCACGGGTGGAACTCAGTTGCCCGGACGCGCCCGAGGCGGTCATGACATACTGCCGCATACCGGAATAGGCACCGTCGGCTTCCTGATAGCCGTCGTACACCTCCCAGGTATTGCGCCCGGGTGCGTAACGCGTGATGCCCGCGCCCGAACTCACCTCCGTGGCGGTACCGCTATCGTCCCCACTGGTCCAGCCATGGCCCCAATCGGGCGCCTCAGGAGTCTGGTAGACCAGCAGATAGCCGGTGACGCAATCGAGTGAGTAATTGAACGGCACCACGATGCGGGCGCCCGTGTCGCTGCCGATGTCCGGCGTCGTATCGAGTGCCACAGTCGCACCCTGGTCGTCAGTGGTAGTGGCCTGTACATGAGCGCCGTCAGCGGTCCATCCCGTAGGGAGCGTGTCCTCAACGCAGTAGATCGTTGAACCGATAACCGCTTCTGTACCGGACGAATCGTCGCAGGATAGGGCCGTGGAGTGCGCGTCACTTAAATGCGCTCCCGCCGGGACCGCGGCAATCCCCACACCACCAATGAGCGTCACCAATCCGACGGCCAGGCCCACCGTGGCGGCGAAACGGGGGAACCGAACCCAAAGCACCGCAACTGACGCGGCGGCAAGAGCAGCGGATGTCATCGCGACGATACCTACCGCCCACCATTGCCAGTCGGCAAAGGTCTCAAAGGTGGCGGGAAGTATGTCGAACCAGGAGTACATGAGCTGACCGAGTAGTAGTGTCACTCCGACGACGGCGCCTGCAACCGCCGCTGACCAAGCGATCGGCCGCAGCAACCTCGGCACCCTGGGAGCAGGTCGCAACCCCTTCGGCCAGAAGTCGCGGCGTCCTGCGATGTGACGGATGTTCTCGGACTTCAGCCACTTCCTTGCACCATCCGAGCGGTCTCGCTCTGCCTCGGAGATGGGCGCCATGGTAACCTGCGGTTCGGGCTCGAGCTGAGCTTTCTTGCGGTCAGGCGCATGCGTCGCGGTGTGCGGAGCAGTCAGTTTGGTATCACTGGTCACGAGTGGCCAGTTCTTCGCGCTGGAAACAGGCGTTGACTTCTTCGCGCTAGACGATGCAGTGTGATTCGTGGAGCGCGCGGGTACGGCGACGAAGCCGTGCTCTTCAGCTCCCCCGCTGCCCGAGAATGCCCGCTCCATCCAGTTCGTCACCACCGCCCGCGCATCGCGTATCTCTTGGCCGGTGCGGCCCATCTCGATGATCTCGGTGATGAGTTCCGCCACGTCAGGATCGCAGTCAGCCAGGGCCCACTGGTAGTCGTCGGCGAGAATCCAATGGGTCGCGTCGACCTCCCTGATATCCACCAACCTGTTCGAGAGGGCGGGACTACGCTGATAGGCGGTCTTGCCGTCGGCGACCACGGAGAAGGCACTCATCGCCACTCCGAACGCGTCGTCCACCAACCGTCGCGGTAGCTGCCCGGCCAACACGTGCGGTGGTTGCACTGCGGGCAAAGCCTGAAGCATGCCACCCGTGACGATGCTGCCGTCGCCCGGAATGTAAGCGTGGCCGAGATCCACCAGCTTTACCGTCTGAAGCGCAAGGTCCGACTCTGCTGTCGCCGAAGGGTCGGCGAGCAAGAAGTTCTTGGGGTGAGGGTCGCGACTGCTGATGCCGGCCTCATCCAACTCCAGGACCGCGGCCAGGCCATCTCGCAGGAGGAGGCCTGCAAGCTGCACGCTCAGTTGCCGGTGGCGGGACAGCTCGTAGATCGTGGGACCCAGGTTCTCCAGCACGAAGATCGTTACCGGCTCCGAGTTCGCGCCAGCGAGGACCGCGGTCCATCTGATGACTGCGTAGCAGTGCGCGATATGCGGGCGGCGTGGTACGCGTTCATCCAGCAGCTGATAAGCCCGGCGTTCTCGCTCGGCCAGGGACGAGAGAGTGCCCTGAGTTATTGAATCGCGGATGATCTTGATGAAGATCGGTTTGAGTGCCCCTCTGTCGTTCCACGTGGTTTGGAACGTGGCGCGCGCTTGGTTGCTTTCTAAGGCATGTCTCACTACCCGCAGAGGGACCTCGATGGGCGGACCTGAACCGGGGCGCAGGGGTATGAGGAGAAACTCATCGCTCAACTCGGGCGTGACATCGGTGATGATCATGCTGGGTCCTCCGCCGTCCGGTCAGCGTGGTAGTCGACAATCTGCGCCACTACGAACGTAGCGTTATCGTCGGGTGTGGAGTCTGCGGTGAGCCGCAGCAGAGCGTCTCTTAAGTCGGTGGCGTTGACGCCTTCAATCGCGAGGGAGACGACCTCTGCTATGCGCACCAACGCCGCGAAGCCATCGGTCATGAGCATGATGGTGTCCCCTGCCGCCGCGCGGGTCACGCGGATGTCGCTCGCTCCGAGAGGCTCCGCGGCCAGGGCTCGGGTCAGCGTCGCCTGAGCGGTCGCCGGCGAGGACAAGCCCAGGGAGGCCAGTCGGCCCGCCTCATTGTGGGGGACGCTGCGGTGCAGCAGTTCACCGTTCCGCACGTGCAGGTAGAGCGAGTCGCCGTGTCCGATCATCCACAGCCGGTCGCCGTCGAGGGCGGCGCCCACCATGGTGGTGGCCCCCTGCCGCCCCACTCTGGTTGCAGCGAACGCGGTGGGTGCGTCCAGGAGGTTGTCTACCGTGAACGTCTCGCCCGTCAGCTTTGTGTAGAAGCGCACGGCCGCGTCGGCGGTGTTGCGGGCGCCTTCTCCGTTGCCGACACCGTCGGCCACAAAGGCCCCGTGCGGACCGTACAGGTAGCTGTCGTTCTGCGACCCTCTTTCGCCCAGAATCTGGTGGCCGCGGCATTCCAGCACGAGGTGTCGGTTCACGATGCGACCTCCGGTGAAACTCCGGCCCAGTGCAGGTTCTCGGCAAGGTTTAGCAACCCCACCGTCGATCCGCCGGTGAGGTCCGGAGCCTCCAACTCGAGGCCGTCTACGAGTGGGTTGCCCAGCACGTAGCGGACCTCCTGCCAGATCTGATCCACATCGGTCGCTTCCTCGAGCAGGGTCAGCTGTTTCTCGAATCCACGCACCCCGTCCGTGTTGGGTTCGCCGGATGTCATCTCTAGGGCGAGTGCAAGTGCTGGGTGTGCGGGGAGCACGGCAAATTCCAGCAGGTACCGGGCCCATTCGCGTCTCGCTTCGGCGATGGCGAACTCGGGGAGCGCGTCGAGCGTCCACAGTCGCGCCGCCATGGTCTTGGTCGCACGGATGTGATGAGTGTCGGGTTTCGTGATGCCGGTCGCCGAGGTCAAATGGACCGCGGCACGTTCCCGCTCCAGCGAGGTTCTATTGGCGACGGCTTCGACGAGGAAACCGAACTGGTCGGGACCGACATAGTTGCCGTTGGAGTTGGAGCCGAGGATGTGCTGGAGCGCGATCGTTTCCGTCACCGACTTGACGCGGGCGCGCCCGAGATCGAGTCCGGTCTGCAGTACAGCGCAGAGCACCAGTGCGCGCGCCTTATTTACCCGCGCCGATGGGTCGGGTGAGATACGGCCTAGTAGGTCTGAAATCTCCTCGCGGATGATGCGCGCAACGTCCTCCTGCTGCCTCGCATGCGCGAATCCGGACGATTGGGGGTCGATCCTGCCGTCCGCTACGTACGCTGTCGGGTACACGGTGAGGTGCACGAGTACCTTCTCGTCGGGTTCGGGGTCGGCGCGCAGGTAGCCGGCGAGCACCACGGACCCGCTTGCGAGTGGCGCGCCGACGCCGGCGCGGCTCAGGTGGTCCCGCGAGCCGGGCGTATGTACTCGCACCCCCCAGTTCGGCCTGCTCGACCGGTGGTACGCGTACACGCGTGGTGGATGGGACCCCGGCACCACCCTCACCTCGAGCGCGTTCCCCGTGGGCAGTAGGCCGCCTCGGTCGTGCGCTGAGCCCACCCTCACCTCCGTGTTCTCAGCCAGATCGATCTCTTCGACCTCCCACCTCGCGTCGACATCGTGGCGCCACTTCAAAGTGATGCGGATCGGATTCCCCATGGCGCGATGATGGCATAGCACCCGTTCCGCTTCCACCCACAGCAACCTACGTTTAGGCAAAGCACCCCGCTTGCCCCGACTCGAGGCCAGCGACCGCGGGGAGCAGCTCGCCCGCCACCACCTTGGCGGGGTTGTCGGCGGGGTCCTCATCGAGCACCAGCGTGACCACCACGTACCTCTTGTTCACCAACAGCGCAGTCCAGTGGGCGAGGCCGGTCGAGGATGTCGTCGTCGGAACCTCCGCGGTACCGGATTTTCCGGCAACCTCCGCATCAAGCCCCACAGCGACAGCGTCCAGGGTGTGCAGGGTGCCATCCACACGCTCGATCGCGCCCAGCATCCCGTCGTACACCTCGCTCGCGACGGGCTCGGGCAGCTGCGCAGTCGCGGTGGCCGCCATGGGAGCGGGGTGGAACTCGCCGGCATCGCAGGTGCCAGCTACCAGGCGGGGCGCGGCGGCATCTTTTCCGGTCAGCGCGGCAACGATCAGTGCGTAACCGCCCGCGAGTGCGAGGGGCGATGCTTGCACAGATTCCTGGCCGATCCCGGTCCGCGCCAGAGCTCCGCCCGCCACGTCCGCGGTCAGGCCCGTGTACACGCCGGAGACGGGCAGCCCATCCAACGTCAGCCCCTCGTCGAAGCCGAAGTACTTGGTAAGTCCTTGAGCCAGTGGCTCGGCGCCGATTTCGGTCGCCATCTTCGCGAAGGGCGTGTTGCAGCTGGCCGACAGTGCACCGGTGAGCGAGACGTCGTTGCACACCGCATCGCCGGAGTTGCTGAGGGACTCCCCATCGATGGTGAACTGCCGACGCGGCGAGCCGTCCGTGCCTACCCCGTCGACAAGCCCTACGGCCGCGACGAACGGCTTCAGCACGGAACCGGGGGCGATCTCGGCTTGCCCGGCGAGGAACGACTGGCCGTCCTTATCCTGGGGTTTCCACCCGCTTGGGTCGGTCACACCCGTGGAGTACATCGCGATCGTGTCGCCGTTGGCCGCGTCGAGTACCACCGCAGCACCCCGTCGGCCCTGCAGCGCGTTCGCCGCCGCCTCCTGAATGTCGGAGTGGATCGTCACCACGACGTCCGCGGGGCGACACGGCACAGGGTGCAGCAGCCGTTCCGCAAAAGCCCACCAGGGTGCTGCACCGCCGCACGTCAAAGTGCCGGCAGCCGATTCCTCCAACCGTGAATGACCGAATGCACCCCACTCCCGACCGGTAACCTCCCCGTACAGCGGGCCATTCCGGTACTCGCGCTCCGGCTCGATCGTGTCCGATCCTTGCGTAGACGACCAGGTGGTCGTCGCCAATACGGCACCGTCCACGGAGACGATCTGGCCCCGCTGCCTCATGGCATCGAAGCCCGAGACGTTCCACGGCATCAGTGCCGCGACGAGGGCGCCGGCGACCGTAGCCGCGGTCGCCGCCCAGAGCACACTGCTCAGCGCCCGCGGCGCCGCTGGTGCCTCCTCCACTCCCGTGGCGCCCAGGCCGACCCCCACCGTAGCCGCCGTCATCATCAGCGTGGTGCCAGTGGGGGCCAGCATCCCGGCGGAGATACCGGTGAGAGGGGCGAAACCCATGGCCGCAAGTGTCGGCCATAGGACCTGCACGGCACCGATGAAGCACAGCGCGACGGCGGCGGCCTCCAGCGGACCCCGTCGCCGCGCGACACCGTCGATCAGCACGATGGACACCCAGACGGCGCCTATCACCAGCCCGGCGAGAGGGAGGGCGCCCAGGTCGGCGCCGATCGACGCGGCAATCATGTCGGAGTTCGCTTCGGGCACCTGAGACGCGAGTGAACTACTACCGGGGCCGGCCCCGATAGCGCCGCCCTCTGCTAACGCAACGCGACCGAGGAGGAGCTGCGGGTCGTCGGACAGGATGTTGCCGAAACGTTCCTCGATCTCACCGAACTTCGAGAGTGCCTGTTCGCGCAGCGGCTCGCTTACGAGCAGGCCGGCGCCGATGGCGAGGACGCCGGTGGCCGCCACTGCGACGGGCAGCACTAACCGTGGCAGCGGGTTCCCCTGGTGCGTGGTCAGCCACCACACGATCAGCATGCCAGCTGCGGACAGCAGCGCGGGCCCAGCGTCCAGCAGGCCGACGACTCCCACGTAGACCGCCGCCGTCAGCATGGTGCCGATCAATGCGCCACGTCGGGCAGGCAGCAAGTCGGCGCGCGTCATGAAGGCGTGCATGGCGAATGCGACGCAAAGGACGAGAACGAAGCGCGTCAACTCCCCCACCTGTACCGAGCCGACCCCGGGAAAGGCGAGCGTGCCGGCGCTCAACCCGCCGCCGGCGACCGCCGGGAGCAGGCGAAGTACAAGGGCGAACAGGGCGACTCCGAGCAGCAGCGTCGGCGGGGGGTCGAAGCGCCGGTCCCGCGCCACCCTCGTGATCACTGCCGTGACCGCGAGCACCGCGATTGCGCCGCCCAGGAGAAACGTCATTCGGAGAACGCTGGCGCCGAACTGGTCGTCCGCGGCGACCGGCCACACGCGGGAGGTCAGCCTCAACTGCATGACGACGCCGACGGCGGCCACCGACCAGAGAATCCCCGCCAGGCTAGCCCGGTGCTTCGGATCGCACAGCAGGGTCACGAACGCCGCGAGCGCACACATCCCGGCGAGGACGAGGCGTTCCGGCCCCGACACGTTCACGGCAAGTGCGACGGTCACGACGAACGGCGCCACGACGGCGGCCAGCGACGGTAAGAACCGCATCATGCCGCCAATGCCGGGAAACGCAGCGAGTCGGACGCGGTGGTGTAGAGCTTGGCGGAAATACTGAGCGGCACGAAGACCACCACCACGTCGAGTTTGTGAGCGCGAAGCGCTGATACCAGTGGGGCGAAGCAGTGGTCGCCGGAGCAGAGGACAACCCTCGAGAAATGCGCGGCGGTGAAATCGGGGTCGATCGCGTCGAGCAGCGCCTGGTCCGCGGAATCCCGCCCCCAGCGCCCGACGCGCAACCGGGTGCGCTCTGGGAGCGCGAAAGCTGCCTCGGGTGCCGTCGAGGGGCTGAGGCCCACCACGACGTCGTCCGCGGGGCCGATCGGGACCAGTGCCCGGTATCGCTGGAAGAACTCGGCGGTGCGCGAGTAACTCACCCGACCGGCGACGAGGTTCTCGAGGTCGATGACGTGCTGGGTGGGCAGCGCGCGGGACGTGGTGCAGGCTTTCCGGTGTCGTGTCATACCGACATGGTCGGCCCAGCAACAGATCTGTCGCAGCGGAGTCCAACAGGGGTTACTGGCGCGTCCAAACCTAGGCCCGCGACCGCGCCGATAGTAAGGATTATGTCAATAAGAAGACGGCATCTTCGCACGTGATTCGAACTGGCCGGTCCCCTCGACCTCCCTCACATTGCAAGGAACCAGAGCCCGCCTGGACGCCAAGAACGAGTGGACTGCATGGAAATCGCTTCGACGCCCTTGTTAGTAAATGACCGCTGATCGGACGTTTCTTTGACACGCTTGACGCACATTCGCGGTTAATGCGAACATTTCGCATATTATGCGGATGGATGAGCCGGGTCAACCAGGAGCGGTTCCTGTCCATCTGCGCGCTGGTATCGCCATCCTGAACGCCGAGGAAAGCGTCTGGGTGGCGATGCTCGACGGGTGGGCTGCACAGCAGGTCACTCGGCTTCTGTCGGCGTCGACGATCGAGAAGCGCCGTTCGATCGCGGTGCGGTTCCTGGCGTTCGCTGGCTGCTATCCGTGGTCGTGGACGGCGTCGATGGTCGATGAGTTCTTCCTCGAGCTCCGCGGTTTGAAGGGCGCGTCCCACGCGACCCTGCTGGGTTACCAGAACGCGTTGCGGATGTTCCTGGAGTATCTGACCGATCCGGCTTACGGCTGGAGCGAGCACTGCTGGGACCGGTTCGGTGACCACCCCGCTCAGGTCTTCCACGAGTGGAACACCGCCCGTCACGCGCAGGCCGCGATCGGCACCCCCGGAAAGCGGCCTTACACCCGCGACGAGATCCAGGACCTGTTCGATTGCGCGGACGACCGGGTGCTCCGCATCCGCCGCTCCGGGTCGAAGGGCTGGATTCCGGCGTTCCGGATCGCGACGATGATGAAGGCCGCCTACGCCTGGGGTCTGCGCCGCAACGAGGTCCGTCAACTCGATCTCGTCGATCTCGCCTCAAACCCTAGGGCACGCCAGTTCGGTGATGTCGGGATCATCTATGTCCGGTTCGGGAAGGCGATGCGCGGCTCTCCCCCGAAGCGCCGCACGGTTCTGACGCTGCCGGAGTTCGACTGGATCGTCGAGTGCATACGCGAATGGAGAACCGATGTCCGGCCGCTGTTCGCGCCACCCGGGTCGACTGCGCTTTGGCCGAGCGAACGCAGCGGCATGGTCGCCGCTGACTCCGTGAGCCGGGCCTTCAACGAGGTCCGCCGCGAGGCGGGCTTGGTCGAGGATCTCGACTTCCATTCGCTGCGCCGCTCTTACGTTACGCACCTGGTCGAGGACGGTTACGACGCCTTCTTCATCCAGCAGCAAGTCGGCCACGAACACGCCTCCACGACCTCTATCTATACCGGCCTGTCCCCCGATTACCGCGCCCGCGTCGTCGATGACGCGATCGCCCGGATGGCCACCCAGCTCACCACGAAGGAAACCTGACCATGCAACGACGAATCGAACACGGCTGGCGGCTTCGGGAGCTGATGGCCGCCCGAGGAATGAACACCATCTCCGACCTCATCCCGCACCTCTCCGATCGGGGCATCCACCTCTCGGACTCGCAGATCTATCGCCTCGTCGGCGGCACGCCCGAACGCATGAACCTGGCACTGCTCGGCGCGATCCTCGACACCCTCGACTGCACCTTCGAGGAGCTCTGCCCGATCACCGTCCAGGCCGTTCCCGACCGCGCCACCGGAACGGTCGACGCCTCGGCGACGAAGGACGCGTTCCGTCCCGCTCGAGCACGGGTCCACCGACCTGAATGAGCCGGCCCCGCTCCCCTGCCGAATGCGTCCGCTGCGGCCGCACGGGGGTTCGGTTCGCCACCACGTGGCCTGAGGGGCGCATCTGTCGACGCTGCTACCAACGCGCCACCCGCCTCCACGGCACCTGCCCGGGCTGCCACGTCAATCGTCTGCTTCCCGGACTGCTCGCCGAGGAACCGTGCTGCGTCGATTGCGCCGGAATCCCCAAAGACTTCCACTGCGCCCGTTGCGGCCGCGAAGACGAACCCGTCCGCATCGGACTCTGCGCCCACTGCTGCCTCACCGACGACCTCACTGACCTCTTCACCGACACCCACGGGCACATCAACCCCACGATGCTGCCGCTGTTCACCGCTCTGACGCAGCAGGCGCACGCCCGCAGCGCCCGGGTCTGGTTGATCGTCAACCCGCACACGAAGGCACTCATCCGAGATCTCTCCCGCGGCGTCGCGCCACTCGAGCACGCCACCTTCACCGGACACAGCCATCCGAGCAAGGTCGCGTTCCTCCGGGAACTCTGCGTCGAACACGGCCTCCTCGACCCTGTCCACCTCGACATCGAACGATTCCAGACCTGGCTCGACAGCAAACTCGCCGGCGCCGAACCTGACGACGCACGCCTGCTGAGGCAATACGCCCGCTGGGTCCACCTCAACCGCATGCACCACCTCGCCACCACGGGCCAGCTGAAGAAGGGCACCTTCCTCTCCGCCAAACAATCAACGACCGTCGCCCTCGAGTTCCTGCGCCACATCCGAGACCGCGGCCACTCCCCCGCGACCTGCACCCAGACCGACATCGACGACTGGCTCATAGGCCCCACCACCCGAAGTCTTGCCCGCGGCTTCGTCCGCTGGTCCGTCAGCCACCGCCACCTCCCCTCGCTCGAGTTTCCCTACCGAGTCGCGAAGGCGGAGCCGATCATCACCCAGCAACAACGACTCGACCACATCACCCGGCTCCTCTCCCCCACCAACGCCCTCGACCCGGACGAGCGCGCCGCAGCCCTGCTCCTCCTGCTCTATGGGCAGCCACTCGTCCGCATCGCGCAAATGCGGCTGCACCAGCTCACGGCCACCGAAACGGCGATCATCGTCGCGTTCACCGGCGACGTCCTCACCATTCCGTCACCGTTCGACCGTGTCATCCGAGAACACCTCGCCGCGCTGCCCCATCAGACAACATCCGCCCACCGCGACAACCAGTGGCTTTTCCCCGGCGGCCGACCCGGCCAACACCTCCACCAGGGCACCCTGATGAACAAGCTCCGCAACGCCGGGGTCGACCTCCGCGGCGCCCGCAACGCCTCCCTTCGAGCCCTCGTCCTCGAACTGCCCGCACCCGTCGTCGCCGACTCCCTCAACTACAGCTACCAAGTCACCGACAAGCACCGTCAGAACACCGGAGCCACATTCGCGGACTACGTCTCCAGACGCCCCTCCCCCAACACCGGCACCAGCACCAGCACCGCTTGATTAATACAGCAGACACTGTATTAATGGGCTCATGCTCACGATCAGCACGCGCCTCGACGTCATGAACAGGCTCGGCCGCGCCATGGCCGACCCGACCAGATCGCGCATCCTGATGCTCCTGCTGGACCAGCCGGCCTACCCCGCGGAGATCGCCCAGCAGCTCGAACTCACCCGTCAGAACGTCTCCAACCACCTCACCTGCCTCCGCGACTGCGGCATCGTCGTCGCCGAACCCGAAGGCCGGCAGCACCGTTACGAGATCGCCGACGCCCACCTCGCGAAAGCACTCAACAACCTCGTCGGAGTCGTGCTCGCCGTCGACGCCTCCGCCCCCTGCAACGACGAAGCCTGCACCGTCCCCGGCTGCTGCGAGGTCACCCTGTGACCACCACAACCGAACGCCCAAACCATGACCGAAAGGCGGTGCTGCAGAAGCGCATCCGCCTGATCGTCGCCATCACGATCGGCTACAACCTGATCGAGGCGATCATCGCGATCGCGGCCGGCACCGCAGCCTCATCCGGAGCCCTGATCGGTTTCGGCCTCGACTCCACAATCGAAGTGCTCTCCGCTGCAGCCGTTGCTTGGCAGTTCACCCGCAAAGACCCCGAGCGCTGGGAGAAGGGCACCCTCCGCGTCATCGCTCTCGCGTTCTTCGCTCTCGCCCTCTACGTCGGCGCCAACGCCATCCTGACCCTCACCCAAGCGGTCGACATCGAGCACAGCACCGTCGGGATTGTCCTCACCGCTCTCAGCGTCGTCATCATGCCGTTCCTCTCGCTCGCGGAACGACGCACCGGACGCGAACTCGGCTCCGCGACAGCAATCGCCGACTCGAAGCAGACGCTGATCTGCACCTACCTCTCGGCCGCCGTCCTCATCGGCCTCCTCCTGAACACGCTCTTCGGATGGTGGTGGGCCGACCCGATCGCCGCTCTCGTGATCGTCATCTTTGCGATCCGCGAGGGCATCCAAGCCTGGAAGGGCGATGCTTGCGCCACCTCAGTCGGCATGCTCCTCGAGGACGACGACCACAAAGACGAAGGCCACCACCACTGAGGGCTTCGGGGTCACCGCAACTCTGTCAGCTGCCCCAAAGGACGCCCAAACGAACAGAATTCGCCGGTCACGAATCCGCCGGGGCACCACATGAAAGCTGCGTGTTCTCGCTTCTTGCAATGACGCAAGTTGTGGGTACTCCCCTCTGCAACGAGAACAAAGCCCCCTGACCGGGTGATTTGGTTGCGATAGTTGCACCGAGCGTACATCCGCTTCTTGTGACATGCAGGTACGGCTGGGGGCTGTTCATATCGCTTTTGATCAGGGATTTCCTTTACGCTGATTTCATTTTCTGCAATCATGCTTCACATCATGAAGCGGCGAGATCAGGCACGATGAGTGGCTCTGGTGTCGTACCTCGTCAGCGACGACTCCCGCTACGTGACCGGTGCCGACTTCACCATCGACGGCGGCTGGGCGCTTTGAGGTAAGGGTCTCGGCGCGGCGGAAGTCACTGGACCTGCAGGGATGTCTCCCCCGGCTTGCGGCCAGCGACGTGACCGACACGGGGTCTGACCACGGTGTCCACGAGATGATCGATTACTTGGCCCACGCGGTGGGCGTCCCATTTCTCGGGATGTTCTATCGATCCGAGAGTCGCTCCGTTCGTTAGTGCGCGAAGCAGTAGTGTCAAAGGCTCAATCTGGTCCGCCGGGACGAGAGGGGCTAGCTGCTGACGGAACAGTGTGCGCATCTTCTGTTCGACGCCGATCAGGAAGGTTCGAATCCGCGGGTCGTGTTCGGCTTGATCAAGGAGCACCAGACGCAAGCGCTCTTCTTCGATCTCGTCAGCGTTGAGTGGAATGCACCACATCAGGAAAGCTCGAAGGCCTGCGACGGGGTCGTCTGAGGATGGAACGCGCGACAGTGTGGTCGCCAGGTCTTCTTCGAGGCTGGCCAGCATGCCGTCATAGATGTCCGACTTGCGCGGGTAGATGTGAGTGATCAGCGTCGTCGACCCGCCTAGTTCTGCTGCGAGTGCTTTGACCGTCAGGCCTCGGCTGCCTTCTCGGGCAAGAAGGCGGAATGCGGCTTGCGCGATTGCTTCTCGTCGTGCGGGCAGATCAAGTGGCCGAGGCAAACCTGGCACCCCCCTCCAGAGGAA